>JARFQK010000105.1 GCA_029287815.1 Gammaproteobacteria bacterium | reverse complement strand
GATTATGCGTCGATTGACCCCTGTTATTGTTATTGCACTGCTTGCATTCGTTGCGGCCTGCTCACTGAAAACTGTCTACAACCGTCTCGACTACCTGATACCGAAATACGTTGAGGGTGTGATCACCTTAGATGGCGTTCTCGAGCAGCAGGTCGAGACCAGGACGCTATCCCTGCTGCAATGGCATCGGAATACTCAGTTGAAACCTTACGCCGAGTGGTTGCGGGCATTGCAGCAAGATGTCAATGGCCAGCTGACGGCGCAGCAATTGGAGCAGCGAATCGACGAAACGGAGGCGCTGTGGTTGCCGCTTCTTGTCAAACTCAACGACGAAATGGCGTACCTGCTGCCTCTGCTCGATGCCGAGCAGCAGCGCGAACATTTTGCCTACCTTGAAGAAACCAATGAAGAGTTCCGTGAAGAATTCGTCGATGTCGACGATGACGCGCGCATCGAAGACTATACCGAACGCATGATCGATACCTATGAGAACTGGGTCGGCGCATTGACCGATGCCCAGGAGCGGGCCGTAGAACAGGCTGCAGTCCGGTTGATCAGCACAGCGGAGCTGAGATTGCAGCGCCGCCTGAGATGGCAACTCGGTATCCGGACGATACTCGCGAAAAGCGATGCAGTCGAAATCAAACGCGAACGATTGCGGGCGTTTCTGGCCAATTTCGAACAGGAGAACGACCCGACCATGAAGGCGATGACCGACATCAACCAGCAAATCGTCATATCGCTGACGGTCGAAATCGCGAACAGCCTGACGCCGGATCAAAAAGAATTTTTCGTCAGCAAGACCAATGACTATATCCGCATGTTGACCGAGCTGGCCGAGAACCGCTGATAAAGTCCGCAGATGAACGCAGATAAACACGGATAAGCGACCTGCTGGTTGCGCGATATGGGCCCGAATTCCATTGTCAGTATGGACCGGCGTCAAAAGGGTATTCTCCAGTGCTGCCCACTTACTCGTCATTGCGAGCCGCGATAGCGGCGTGGCAATCCCTGGCAGATGCCGGATGCCTCTCCTCAACAACAACGTTCAAAGATGACGTTCCTAACCCCGCATGCTGAGATTCAAGCCTACGGCACATGCTAACGTTGTAACAAGTTTGTAACAACCCCGGTATAGCATTCCTATGCTCACTATTCCTGAAAGTCTTCGACCGGAGCTTATTATGAAAATGCACATTATCGCTGCTGCAATGGGAGCGGCACTTTGTACCCCAGCTCACGCCAGTTCATACGACAATTTTTCCCTTTCGTTGGAGCTTATCGGCCACTATCAGAGTAAAGTATTTGATGATGGTGCTGCCGAAATCGTTGCGCACGATGAAAAAAATCAGCGTGTGTTCGTGACGAATGCCGCAGCTACCACGGTCGATGTACTCGATATCAATGATCCCGAAAATCCTACCCTGGTGGGTGTAATCGATGTGTCGGAACGTGGCGCTGGTGTCAACAGCGTGGCGGTGTACGAAAACATCGTCGCGGTCGCGATCGAATCGGATCCTAAGCAGCATCCCGGGATAGTGGCTTTTTACAATGCGGCCGACCTCACCTATATTGATGATGTCACGGTCGGCGCGTTGCCCGACATGGTCACTTTCACACCAAACGGTCATTATGCACTGGTCGCGAATGAAGGTGAACCGAGTGATGATTATCAGACCGATCCCAAGGGCTCAGTCAGTATCATCGATCTTCGTCACGGCGTTGCCAATGCAACGGTGCGCACGGCCGGTTTCGAGCGTTATGATGGCAAGGAACATCGACTCAGAGCCCGAGGTGTTCGCATCTTTGGCCCCAATGCAAGCGCGTCGCAGGATTTCGAACCGGAATACATCACGGTGTCCGGTAATTCCCGCTTTGCGTGGGTCGTGCTGCAGGAGAACAATGCCATTGCTAAAATCGATATCCGCAGGGCCAAGGTTGTCGGTCTGCGCGCTCTCGGTACAAAGAACCACAGCTTGTTAGGTAACGAACTCGACGCCAGTGATAAAGACGATATGATCGATATCACCAACTGGCCAGTTCAGGGCTTCTATATGCCGGATGCGATCAGCAGCTATCGCTTTCATGACGAAACCTATATCGTGACCGCGAATGAAGGGGACAGTCGCGATTACGCCGGTTTCAGCGAGGAAGCGCGCGTCGAAGATCTACTGCTCGATCCCGGTGCCTTTCCTCACGCGGCTGAGCTGCAACTCGAAGAAAACCTCGGCCGCCTGAAAACCACGACGGTCAATGGCGATACCGATGGTGATGGCGATTTCGATACCATTTACAGCTACGGTGCGCGTTCGTTCTCGATCTGGACTGCCAAAGGCAAACGCGTGTACGACTCGGGGGCCGATTTCGAAAAGATCACTGCGATGCTTTTACCGGATGAGTTCAACAGCACCAACGATGAGAACAACAGTTTCGATAATCGATCGGATGACAAGGGCCCGGAGCCCGAGGGCATCACGCTCGGCAGGATCGGCAAGCGCACGATAGCCTTTGTCGGTCTTGAGCGTATCGGTGGCATCATGGCCTACGACATCACTAATCCTTACAAGGTCAGGTTTCTCGATTACGTGAACAACAGGAACTTCGCCGTCGACGCGCAATTACCTGACGAGACCACGAATCCTGAAGTGGGTGATCTCGGGCCCGAGGGCCTGGCCTTCATAGCCGCCAGCGACAGCCCGAACGGTGAGCCTTTGCTGGTCGTCGGCAATGAAGTCAGCGGCACCACGTCGATCTTTGAAATCGATGTCGAAGCGACCCACAAACGCGGGCGCCACCACAAATACGGCCACAAGCACCACCACAAACACCATCACGGACGCGGCCATCATCACGATTGAGCCAACACGGTTAGGGTAGGGTGCGCCGCGCGCACCAGTGAAGTGTGCGGGTCCGACCTCTGGTGCGCACAGCGCACTCTACCGAAGCGTCGGAGCGGCTTCCGCCGCGAACAGCAGTCGCCAGCTATGGCTTCTCCAGCATCGGCCCGAGCCCAACCCAAATATTCTTCATGATCTGCGGCTGTGCCTCGGCGGTCGGGTGAATACCATCTGCCTGTAACAGTTCACGATAGTCTGCGACCTGATCCAGCATGCGTGGAACCAACGCCACGCCATAACGACTGGACAGGTTTTCGAACAGCGCGGCGAATTTCTGATTGTAGACAGGGCCGTAATTGGGTGGCAAACGCACACCCACCAGCAACACCTCCGTGTCGCTCTCCAAGCACTGCTGGATGATGCGGCCAAGGCTGTTGTCGATTTCGGAAAACGCCAGTCCGCGCAAACCATCATTGCCGCCGAGTGCGATCACCACGACTTCAGGTTGATGCTGCTGCAGCGCGGCTTCGATCCGGCTCAATCCAGTTCGCGTGGTATCCCCACTGACACTGGCGTTGATCACTCGATACTGATAACCCTGGTCCATGATATGCTGCTGTAGCAACGCGACCCAACCCTGTTCGGTACTGATGCCGTAGGCGCCGCTAAGGCTGTCGCCTAAAACCAGAATGGCAGCCGGTGTTTTGCTCGCAGAAAAAGCAGTATCGTTGAAAATCAGTAGAATGCCGACGAGCAGTGGCATCATAGTTCGGGAGAATTTTTTGATCATGGTCGATAATACATCTAATAATTTCGTCGAAGCCCGTAGCCTGGGTAAACAAGTCAGCACCCGTGAAGGTGTTTTGACCCTGCTCGATAATATCAATTTTAGCGTCGCCGCCGGGACCTCGGTCGCGATTCTGGGCGCGTCGGGTTCAGGAAAGACGACTTTATTGGGACTGCTGGCGGGCCTGGATGTTCCGACCCATGGGGAAGTGATTCTCGATGGCCGCAGCCTGAATGACTACGACGAAGACGGGCGCGCGCAGATCAGGGCCGAGCTGGTCGGTTTCGTGTTTCAGAACTTTCAGCTGTTGTTCGGCATGACTGCGCTGGAGAATGTGATGCTACCGCTCGAGCTGGCGCAGGCGCCGCATCCGCGCAAGAGCGCTGAGCAGTTACTCACGCGTGTCGGCCTGGGTGAGCGCCTGCATCACTATCCTAATCAGCTCTCCGGGGGCGAGCAGCAGCGCTGTGCGATTGCCCGGGCATTCTCAATCCAGCCCCGCTGTCTGTTCGCCGACGAACCCACCGGCAACCTCGACAGCGAAACCGGTAAGCGCATCATCGAACTGCTGTTCGAACTCAACAGCGAACAGGGCACGACCTTGATCATGGCAACCCACGATGACAACCTGTCACAGCTGTGCAATCACAGGCTTCATCTCGAAGGCGGAAGGCTGGTGGGCAAAGATGACTGAAACGGCAAAGCAAAGAAGTCTTGCATTTCTCTGGCATACCTCGGGGCGCATGCTCTGGCGCGACTGGCGTGGCGGCGAGCTGACCATTCTGGCGGTGGGCCTGATCATCGCGGTCACCAGCATCACCGCGGTCGGGTTTTTTACCGACAGGATCGAGCGCGGTCTGAAGCAGCAATCGGCCGAGCTGATTGGTGCCGATCTGGTCATCACCTCATCGCGACAGGCTGTGGCCGATCATATCGAGGACGCGCGCGAGCAGAATTTCGAGGTTGCGACAACGACACAGTTTCGAAGCGTCGTCGTGTCTGAAGAGCAATTGCAGCTGACCGAGGTCAAGGCGGTGACCGAAGGTTATCCGCTTCGTGGCGTCTTGCGTATCAGCGATACGCCGTTCGGTGCTGATCAGGCCACAACCGATATTCCGGCCGCAGGGGAAGTCTGGGTCGAGGCCAGACTGCTGCAGATGTTGGGTCTGGATGTCGGCGCCACGGTCAGTTTGGGCGCCTCTAACTTCAAGGTTCGTAAGATACTTCGCTATGAGCCCGATCGAGCCGGCGATATGTTCAGTGTCGCGCCTCGTGTCCTGATGAATCACTCAGATCTGGATGCAACCGGTCTGATCTCGACCGGCGCGCTGGTCAGTTACCGCGTGTTGATCGCCGGACCACGCGATCGTATCAACAGTTATCGCAACGCGATCGAGGACCGTTTGAAACAGGGTGAACAAATCCTGACCTTCGAGGATGGTCGTCCCGAGCTGAACACCGCGCTGGAACGGGCGCAGCAGTTTCTTGGCCTGGCTGCATTGATCAGCGTGTTGCTGGCCGGTGTTGCCGTCGCTTCGGTGGCTTACCGCTTCACCGCGCGTCACCTCGATACCGGCGCGATGTTGCGCTGTCTGGGCGCATCCCAGCGGACGATCATCCAGTTATTCACACTGGAGATGCTGTGGTTGTCGCTGCTCGCCAGCAGTGTTGGTTGTGTGCTCGGGTTTCTGACACAGTTCGTGATTACCGAACTACTGGACCAGCTTGTGCTCGCGCACCTACCGCCGCCGTCACTCAAGTCGCTGTTGCTTGGCTACGCGACTGGGATCGTGATGTTGATCGGCTTTGCGATCCCGCCGTTGCTGGCGTTGAAGCGCGTGCCGCCGTTGCGCGTTTTGCGCAAAGATGTCGCGATCACGCCCGTGAGTGGCTGGATCATTTATGGCGCGGTGATTCTCTGCATGTTCTTGTTGCTGTACTGGCAGATCCGCAACCTTGTCCTGGTCAGCACCGTTCTGGGTGGCATACTCGCAACGCTGGCGATCCTTGCGCTCGCGGCTTACTTGTTGATAAGGGCGCTCAATCGATTGCGTGGCAGGGTCGGGGTCGCCTGGCGGTTCGG
>JARFQK010000192.1 GCA_029287815.1 Gammaproteobacteria bacterium | reverse complement strand
TCCTTGACCCCGTCAGCCCCATCAACACCTAGCAAGTCGATGTACGAATTGCCGCAAGGCGAGCAACGACGCTTGCCTCGCGCCGAGCGCGACAACGCCATCAGTCGTCGTGGTCGTGCCCATCGTCATTGTCGTCATCGTCATGGTCATCGTCGTGATCATCCGCTCCTGTTGAGCCACAGCTCTCGGGCGCATTGATCACATCCGCTTGCCCGCACAATCCCAGGTCAGGCTGGTCGACCTGAACACGGCAGGGTATCGGGTCCAGCCTTCTTTCATTGATCCGGAAAAGGAAACGGCCGGTTCTGCCGCTGCGTTTTGCGATGATCTGCTCCGGGTCATCGGCGTTCGACAGGATGAACTTGCCGTCACGCTCACCGCGACCGATCACGATGAGCTGACCGTACTTCGAACCACCTTTGCCGTGCTCATGACGGTGTCCATAACCGTATCCATGATCGTCGTCATCATCGTCTTTTCCTCCGTGATGATGTCTCCTGCCGTGACCGTATGGCCTGTAGGCGCTCTTCCACATTGCTTTGACCTTGATACCGTCGCACACGGCGGCAGGGACGTCGACGCCCGAACCGGACAAACCGACATCGACAGTCTGCGCGGTGACCGCATCGGTCAGTGTCAGATCACCTGAGTCAGTGCCCACATCGATCGGTGCGTAGTCGACTGAAACGCTGGCCGAGCCACCTGCAGCAACCGCCACCGGCGACGCGGTAGCCAGTGTAAATTCCCCCGAACCCGCGACAAGCGCGGTCAATGAGCACGCAGTACCACCGTTGTTGGTCACCATTGTTGAGAGCGTAGAACTGCTACCAATCGTCAGGCTGCCGAATGCGAGCGAGGCTGGAGCCACGGAGAAGTCGCAAGGATCAAGCGGAGGTGCGACGCCATTACCCACGAGCGCGATATCCTCGCTCAACGGTTGATTTATGTCGTTGCTCAACAGACTCAGGATACCCTCATCCCGCCCTTCAGCCACCGGTGCAAATGTAACGGAAAAGTCGGCAGAGAACCCCGGAGGAATGCTGAGCGTCGAGCCTGAAGCCAACGTGAACTGACCCGTCGCAGAAACCACCATCGCATTGATGTCACAAGCAACCGAACCGTTGTTGGTGACTATTTTTGGCAGCGTCGCGGTCGCGCTGATTTCTACGTCACCGAAATCCAGCGGGATGTCCGGATCTGTAACGACGAAGCTGCACGATTCTGGTGGCGTTGGCACGATCCCAACACCCCACAGAGGGATATTCGCCTCCTGCCGGTTATTGGGATCGTCACTGGAAATGCGAAGTTCGTCTCGGCGGTCCGCCCCTTTGACCAACGGCGCGAACTGGACAGCCACCTCTGCGGATCCCCCTGGGGCGATGCTGAATATCGGGCTGGAAACCAGTGAAAACTGACCGACACCGCTATTATCGACGATCTCTGCCATCAATTGACATGGTGCGTCACCTTCATTCGTCACGTTACGGGCGGCTGAAGCGGTCTCGCCAATGTCGACGATCCCAAGGTCCAAAGCCCGCGTTGAAACAAAGAAGTTGCATGTTTCAATGCCCGGAACCGTGATAGCTGCTGTAGCGGTATCGCTTGCGGCCAGCACCAGCTTTGCCGGCAAAAGGAGTGCTGAAGCCACGATGCCGGTGGTCAAAACACAGTGAAAGCGTGGCAATTTGGTGGAGCTCGATGTCATTGGTATCCTCCAGACTTTATGCATTTTTTGCTTCTTCTGTTTTGTTTGTCATTTGCTCGGTGGATGTTTATGAGCGGCGATTGAAATTCAGTGACTTCGACCACCGTTACCGTCATTCCGACTCAGGGCACCGCCAGTGCGCGTCGGTTGCTGTTACAGTGTAGTAAAGATGTACGAAAAGGCCGGCAAAGCGAGGTGAACTGATGTCAATTGGCACGCTATTCCGCGTTTAAAAAGGTTTGACGCTGGAGCCACTCCTGATCATTGGATGAACAGCAGGCAGAATCGCGGGGCGTAATTGTTGGCCGGAGCCGCTCATCCGAAACAATTAACATCAGCCACAGCTCTGGTATGATGCCATCAGGTAGCCGTGAATACCGATTCTACAAATGATTTAAACAGGAGCTTTACATGCGCTTTTCGATGAACACGACCGCCCGCCGATACTGGCGGCTGCTGGTGGAAAAACCGTTGATAACCACGGGCATTTTTGCGCTGGTGCTGGTCACGTGCAGCACCTCGATCGCCCATGCCGATGCCACTTTGACCTATGAACTCAGTGGCCCTGACGGCGAGAAGATGGTGAAAGAATTCTCGACCTCCAAATTTTTCGTACGAATCGACGACCCTAGCACGCCCGATCAGCATCTGCTGTTCCAGGCTGGCAGGTTCTTTCCGTTGTACTCGGTTGACACGGCAAAGCGCAGCTACATACGCCTGACAGGCGAAGTGATTCCCTTCACCGGCCCGGAATCTCGCAAGCATCGCGGCGCCGATGAGACTGGAGCAAATCAGGATCCCAGCCAAACTGCGGTACAAACAGCCCAGAATGCCAAAAAACCAGCAGCGTCATTGAAGCCGACTAAAACGAAACGTAAGGTGGCGGGCATAGAATGCCGTGTGGTACACGAGGTGGCCGATGGTGCGCCTGTGATCGAGCACTGCATGGCGAACAGCGCGCGCCTGGGCCTGACAAAACGTGAAATCATCACCATGGCGCGCACCTTCGAAATGGCACGAAACCGCGATCTTGGATGGCTCGGCGTCGGCACCGAAGATGAGGAATTCGTATCCGTGTACAGCCGCGACCAGCGCGACAACCGGGTATTGCAGTTGACCGAAGTCTCGAACGCGCCGCTGCCGGTCGACTACCACAGCATACCGCGCGAGTATCAGCAGGTTAAGACCAAAGAACAGGCTGCGACAGATAAAAGCGAGGGTTCCGAAGAACATTGAAACACCCACAACTTGGCCACAACGTAGGGTGCGCCGTGCGCACCAAAGAGCTGTAACAGGGATTACTCTGCAGATTGTGGTGCGCACGGCGCACCCTACGCATTACCAATATAAAACCGAATTACCCGGTAGGAGCGACTTTAGTCGCGAATGATGTGTCAGATAGCGCGACTATTCACGGAAGATCCGCGGTGCGCACGGCGCACCCTACGGTCTGG
>JARFQK010000131.1 GCA_029287815.1 Gammaproteobacteria bacterium | reverse complement strand
CGGTACGCTGGGGCAGATCATCCCGCCGTCGATCGTGCTGGTCCTGCTCGGTGACGTGATTTCATCGGCCTACCAACAGGCGCAACTCGACATGGGTATCTTTTCGCCCGAAACCGTTTCGGTTGGGGATCTGTTCGTCGGTGCAGTCATTCCTGGTCTTTTGCTCGTTGGCCTGTATATGCTTTACATCGTCCTCGTCGCGATGTTACGCCCCCAGACAATGCCGGCCATTCCCCGAGACACCGACGCGGATCGCGCCCACGGCACCGCCAAAGCCGTGTTGGTTAGCCTGCTGCCGCCGCTGCTGCTGATTGTGGTGGTACTCGGTTCCATTATCGCCGGCCTGGCGACCCCAACCGAGGCCGCTGCTATCGGCGCGGTTGGCGCTATGTCGCTGGCCGCTGCCCGGAAACAACTCACCCGCGACAACCTGACCGCGGTGGTCCGCAGTACGGCCAGCGTGACCAGCATGGTTTTCATGATCTTGATCGGTGCGTCGCTGTTCTCATTGGTGTTCCGTGGGTTTGGCGGTGACGAGCTGGTACAGGAGCTGCTTGGCGACCTCCCTGGCGGTGCCTACAGCGCCGTTTTTGCGGTCATGCTGGTCATGTTCCTGCTGGGCTTTGTCCTCGATTTCATTGAGATCACTTTTGTGGTGGTGCCGATCGTCGGTCCGGTGCTGCTTGCCATGGGTATCGATCCGGTATGGCTCGGCATCATGATCGCGATCAACCTGCAGACCTCTTTTCTGACCCCGCCTTTTGGGTTTGCGTTGTTCTATCTGCGCGGCGTCGCGCCACCAGCCATCAGAACGCTGCACATTTACCGTGGCGTTTTGCCGTTTATCATCATCCAGCTACTGGCGATGGCGATGATTGCCTATTGGCCGCAGCTGGCGACCTGGCTGCCGACAAGGATGATTTGATTAGCCCGCCTGTCGCGCGAACGCGAGCGTTGTTGGCCTATACTCAGATAAACGGCCCGATATTGCGCAACAAACCAACATGCCCAGCCTGAACAGGATCGTGCTGATCCACCTGCTAGCTTTGCTGTGGCCCGCGGCTGCAATAGCCGAGCCGGAAGTGAGGATCCGACATGTTTATTACCATATCACCGGCGAAAACGCGGCCGAGATCTGGGATCAGATTCGGCAAAAATCCCCGGTCAAGCACAACGGCAGATTGCACGTGGCCTATACTCGTTGGGATGTAAGCTGGCGATTCTGGTGGCTGAAAAAAGCGGATTCATGCGAAATTAGCCGGGTGACGACGGTACTGGATGTTGCCTATACGATGCCGAAACTTGAAACAGAAAAGAAATCGTCCGCCAAGCTGGTGAGTCAGTGGGAAGACTTCATTGAAGCCCTGTTCAGCCATGAGCAGGGGCACAAGGAGCTGGGTCTGCAGGCTGCTAACGAGATCGAGGATAGAATATCCAGTCTGGCACCGAGCGCTTCCTGCAGCGAACTCGAGCGCGCCGCCAACACGGCCGCCAAGGACATTATCGACGAATACAGTCGCATCGAAGAAGAATACGATCGCTGGACAAATCACGGCATCAGGACCGGTGCGGTATTTCCACAACCGTAGGGGACTGTTGATGTCAGCAACCCAGCCCGCTGCCGAATACCACGAAGAGCAGCGATTCCGACAGCGCTGGATCTGGACGCTCTTGCTGCTGATGACGCTCGGGGTGACCGCGCTTTTCGCGCATGGGCTATACACCCAACTCTATCTGGGTCAACCCTGGGGCGATCGACCAATGTCCGATTCGGCACTGCTGGTCACTGCTGTGGCAACGATTGTTTTAACCGCAGGCGCGAGCCTGTTGTTCTATCAGTTGAGGCTGACCACGATCGTCGATTGCGAAGGTATCCACCTTCGTTTTTTTCCGCTGACCAGCAAACACATTCGCTTCGACCAAATTCGCTCTTGCACAGCCAGAACATACCGGCCGATCAGAGAGTACGGCGGCTGGGGTATACGCTTCAGCCGCAAAGGCAACGCCTACAATGTTAGCGGCAACCGGGGAGTCCAACTCGAGCTCCACAACGCCAGGCCGCTGTTGATCGGGTCACAACGGGCGGATCAGCTTGCCGCTGCGATCAATGCACATCGGCATTGAATCACGCGTGCGGCAATGCCGTATGCTCGGCGTGCTTAGCCCGCATTTCTCACCAGGCGGCGTAGAGCACTGATAAGGCATTGGCTCTTTTGAGAAAACTCACCTGACCGAAAATACAGCGTGTTTTCCAAGCATGCCTATCACGGTTCAGGCTGGTCTTCGCGTCCGTAAGCTTGCTCTTCACTCAAACCGTAGCTATCGCTATGCTTTTCGCTCCAGAGCGGCGCTTACGAACACCAGCCCGCCTGTCTCACGAACAAGTCCGCGTTCGTGTAATATGCCTACTCTTTGGTTCCAGAGAGGAATTTGACCGTGCACATAATGGCACCGCGGGCTAATCACACGACTGATCAGTTGAAGCTGTGACAAAAAGCAATTTTCCGTTCATCGCGCTCGGCCTTGCCCTGTTCTTAATGGGTGTGCTGGTGACAACCGGTGCGGCCGACCCGGGAGCCGAGGACGTGTTGCCGCTACTGACTGTGCTGATCATCAGCGAGTTTGGTTTCATTATATGCGCGATCGCTGTCTACCTGGGCGGCCAGACGTTGCTCAAACAGGGCTTCGATGTCGTGCTCGCTGTGGTCACTCTGGTCTGTGGCATGCTCGGCGTCGAATTTATGCTCATCGGCATAGCACATTGGCCTGGCGGCTAGCCCGCATTTCTCACCAGGCGCCTGCTCCCGTGATCCTGATGAGAAATGCGGGCTAGCGCATCCGTGACAAATTGTCTGAGTGTGACTTTGTTACTGAATCACGGAATAGAATAAAATACTGTGCACCCTTCCCGTCAACCAGAGAAAACATGATGAAGAAAATAGTATTGCTGACGCTGTCAACCCTACTGTCTGCGCCCGCGGCAAACGCCGCCAATACAGAGCAATTGACCCAGGAGACGCGCGGTGCAATCAAGGCGCTTGGGTCCGAGCTGAAAGGCACGCTGCAGGCCGCAATCAAATCCGACGGACCGGTCAAGGCACTTTCGGTCTGCCACGAAGAAGCGCCAAAACTAGCGCAAAAGGTCTCGCAAGAAAAAGGCATGGAGGTCGGCCGCACATCGCTCAGAGTCAGGAACGAGCTGAATGCGCCCGATGCGTGGGAGCTGTCCGTGCTCGAGCAGTTCGAACAGCGCAAGACCAAAGGCGAGGACGTCAAAAAGATCGATTATTCCGAAGTCACTCAACAGAACGGCAATACGGTGTTTCGTTATATGAAAGCGATACCCGCCGATGATGTCTGCCTGATGTGTCACGGCGACACGATCGCGGACAATCTTTCAGCCGAGATCAAAAAGCTGTATCCGAACGACAAAGCGACTGGCTTCAAGAAAGGTGACATCAGGGGCGCTTTTACCGCCGTCAAGGTTCTCGATTAAATCATGGGGTCAGAGTCATTTGTAAATCATGGGGTCAGAGTCATTTGAAACCGGCTTTGCCCAGGTTTCAAATGACTCTGACCCCATGATTCTGACCTGTATCAAGGTTTGCTAATATACTTGTCGGTATAATCGCTCGGATGAGGATAAAAGTCGGCGTCATTACATTCGCACTCCTGGTCTCACCGTTGTCAGGCATCGCCGACGAGTCCCTCCTGCCGGATGACTACTGCGCGTGGGACGTTGTCGATTACGCTATAGAGAAGCCGCTGTGCGGTCTCAGTGGTGATGCAGCGCGGGGCAAGCAGATTGTGACCGATGCTTACAAGGGGAATTGTCTCGCCTGTCACCTGCTGCCCGTAGAAGGTGTCGAGGCTTACGGCAATATCGGTCCACCATTGCACGGTCTGGCATCCCGGATGTCCGAGGCACAAATCCGGCTCCGCATCGTCGATACACGGCATATTAACCCGATGTCGATCATGCCAGGCTTCTATCGCGACCCCCGCCTGATCAACCGCCCGGCCAAAGATTACATAGGAAAGACGTTTCTGACAGCGCAGCAAGTCGAGGATGTGGTTGCCTATTTGGAAACGCTCAGATGATTTCGTTCAGACATCTCCTGATCCTGCTATGCGGTTCGATGCTCATTATGAGCAGTGGCGCCTCGCTCGCGCTCGAGGCGAAGTCCGGTTACGAATACATCAAGCCGGCAACACGGGCTATGCAGGATGATGACTTCGAAAATCCGGGCATGCTGGCGGTTGAGCGTGGC
>JARFQK010000101.1 GCA_029287815.1 Gammaproteobacteria bacterium | reverse complement strand
TCTGGGTACTGAGTGGTTTGGTCGCAACGATCGCCAGCTTTCCTGGCACAGGATGCTGGTGATAATCGAGCGCGGCCTCGTCCTGGTCAGACATTTTTCGAGATTTTTTCTGTTTTTGGTTTAATACTTTTTATAGACGATTATATAAAATATTTTTCAACGCAAAGACGCAGAGAACGCAGAGGTTTTATTTGTGTTAACCGCTAAGATTAGCATGCGCCATGTGTGCCATCGACTGGCATGCCAGGATCCTGGCGACTTGTTGCGGACAGCGCTTTTTGCTTTTTTGCACAAACCAAGAATAAGCTTTGCGATCTCTGCGCCTTTGCGCCTTTGCGTTAAAAAACAAGCCGCTGAACCCATGCGGTCTGGTGATCAAACCGAATCGGCCACAGTCTCCAGCGCCAGTTCGTGTTCACGTTTTTCCTGCTGCAGCTCCCACAGATGGGCGTACAAGCCACCCTGTGCCAGCAAGGCTTGATGGCTGCCCTGCTCGATGTTTCTGCCCTGGTCCATGACCAGGATGTTGTCGGCATCGATAATCGTCGACAAACGATGCGCGATCACCAGGGTCGTGTGCCGCATGGCCACTTGCTTCAGGGACGCGAGTATCGACTGCTCGGAGCGTGAATCCAGCGACGAGGTGGCCTCATCGAAAACCAGAATCCGTGGATTCTTCAGAATCACGCGCGCAATCGCGATACGCTGTTTTTCACCGCCTGAGAGTTTTAAGCCACGCTCACCGACGATCGTATCGTAACCGTCGGGCAGACTCTGGATGAAGTCATGGATATTGGCCACTTTGGCCGCGTGAATCACATCGTCCATCGTTGCTTGTCGATTGGCGTACTGGATATTGTGGTAAATCGACTGATTGAACAGCACCGTGTCCTGAGGTACGATACCGACGTTCTCCCGAAGACTGGCCTGCGTAACTTCGCTGATGTCCTGTTGATCGATCAGGATGTGGCCACGGTCGGCTTCATAAAAACGGAACAGCAGTCGCGCAAGCGTCGATTTCCCCGCGCCCGATGGCCCGACGACTGCTACTTTCTTACCCGGAGGGATTTCAAAGCTGATGCCGGCGAGGATCTGTCGATCGTCGTTGTAGGAAAAGTCGACGTGTTCAAACCGTAGGTGCGCCTCGCTCACCCGCAAAGGCTTCGCCTCTGGCGGGTCGACAATCTCCTCCGGCGTATCGAGCAGGCGCATCATCATATCCATATCGGCAAGTGAGTATTTCAGCGCGCGATAGATGACACCGAGGAAATTGAGCGGCAAAAACAGTTGCAGCATCATCGCATTGACCAGAACCAGATCGCCAAGGCTCATGCTCCCGTTGACCACACCCTGCGCTGCATAAATCATCATGAAGGTCACACCGACGGCGATCACGGCACCCTGCCCGAAGTTCAGCAAAGACATCGAATTCTGGCTTTTTACCGCAGCATTCTCCCATTCTTTCAGAGTTCCGTCATAACGCGATAGCTCGTAAGCCTCGTTGTTGAAATATTTCACGGTCTCGTAATTGATGATACCGTCTACCGCATAGGTATTCGCTTCGGACTCCAGCGCGTTCATCTTTAGCCGATAATGCATGCGCCATTCGGTGACCGACAAAGTAAACGCAATGTAGACGACCACGGTCATGAACGTGACCAGCGCGAATTTCGCTTCGTATTTGCCCAGCAAGATTACGGCGACCATCGTGAATTCTGCGGCTGTAGGAATGATATTGAAGACCAGATAGTTCAAAATCGAACTCAGGCTGTTGGTGCCGCGTTCAAGATCGCGAATGATGCCGCCGGTCTTACGATCCAGGTGGTATCCCAAAGACAAGTCGTAAAGATGGCTCAGCACCCGCTGCGATATGCCGCGCATCGCATGGTAACGTACCCGCGCGAACACCGCGTCGCGTAGCTCATTGAACAGACTGCCCGCCATCCGCAACGCGCCATAAGCCAGCAACAGCACAATCGGCAGAACAACCACACCGTTTTGACTGTCCAACCCATCGACAATGTCCTTGAGCAACAGGGGCATGCCGACGACGGCGAGTTTGGACAGAACCAGACAGACCAGCGCGATGACCACCCTGCCCTTGTATGCCCAGATGAAAGGAAACAGCCGTTGAAGATTCTGCCAATCTTTTCTGTCAGAATGCGGCCTGCTGGTTTGTCGATATACCATATTGAAAGGTGCTATAAAGAGCAGTAGTTGAAAACGCTGGTCGCAGCGGTGAACAAGTTGGATAACGCGCAAAAACTATGATTATAACGAATTTCCAGACACGGTATTTCCTGGTCGCGTTGTTGATACTCATCAGCGGTTTTCTAACGGCGTGCGCAAACAGCGATGAAACTGCCGAGTCTAAGCCATCAAACAAGCAGACTGCCGCCCATATCGTTGCGACCACAACGGCGCGTAGCCAGTTGGTACAAAACCAGCTGACCACCTCGGGGACGATAGAAGCCGGAACAAAAGTCCGGTTGTACAACGAAGTCAGCGCACGCATTCGATATCTTCCTTTTCACGAAGGTGACGCGGTTGCTACCGATACGGTCGTGATCGGACTCGACGATGCGGTGATCCGCGCAGAACTGGACAAGGCCGAGGCAACGCGTGAACAGGCGAAAATCGACTATGATCGCCTGAGAAAGCTGCAGAAAAAACTGGCTTCGGACGATGAGATCGCTCGGGCAGCCACTGCGTACGACATCGCGCTCGCCGATGAACAGTTGTATCAGACCCGGCTGCGACAGACCTCGATCAAAGCCCCGTTCGAGGGTGTGATAACCGAGCGTCACTTTGAGCAAGGTGATGTCGTGCCAATGCACAGCCACATCATGACGCTGATCGACCCTGAATCCCTGCAGGTTACCATTCAACTGGCCGAGCACTGGATTTCGCAGATCGAAGTTGGGGATGCGGCCAGTATCCAGATCGACGCCCTGGCCAATACGATGCATCCCGGCTCGATCAAACGCATCCATCCAACGATCGATGCCAATACGCGTAAAGGTACCGTCGAAATCGAATTCCAGCCTGTGCCACCAGGCGCCAGGGCCGGACAGCTCGCGCGTGTGTTTCTGAAAACACGGCCATCAGATCGCCTGGTCGTACCCGCCCATGCCCTGCACCACGATGCCCGAGGCGCGTATCTCTACCGCGTCAATCAGGACAGCACGACCGAAAAAATCTATATCAATAAAGGCGAGGAATACGGCGAGATGATCGAGGTCATCAGCGGCATCAATGACAACGACGCCGTGGTCACCAAGGGATTCAATGGCCTCCGCCACGGCAAGAAAGTCAGGGTGGTCAGCCAGGGCTCGAATGGCAGCGTCGGCGCGTCATGAAGCAGCGCTTCCGCTCGGGTGGCCTTGCGGCCTGGTCCATCAGTCATCCCATCGGGACCTCGATGCTGGCATTGGCGGTTGTTGTACTGGGTTTCTTCTCGTTGCAACGACTCGGCGTCGACCTGCTGCCCGACATCATCTACCCGGAGGTACGAATACGCGTGCTGGAGCCCGGCGTACCCGCCCGGATCATGGAAAATCAGGTGACCCGGCAGCTCGAGGAGCAACTGGCGATTACCGAAGGCGCCACGCTGGTGCAATCCAGATCCAGCGAGGGGCGCAGCAACGTCGACCTGAGCTTTCCCTACGGGACCGACATCGACAATGCGTTACGTGATGCCAGCAACCGCCTCGACCGCGCCCGTCGTTTCCTGCCGGATACGGTCGAACCGCCGATTGTCTCCAAGCGCGACCCGTCTCAAATGGCGGTCATGGAGTTCATTATCAGTTCAGACGAGCGCGACCCAGTGGCGTTGCGAAGTTGGGCGGATTTCACGTTTTCGCGCTGGTTTCTGAACCTGCCGGGTGTCGCATCCGTCGAGGTCGGTGGTGGCCTGGAGCGTGAAATCCAGATCATCCCGGACCAGGAAAAACTGGCCAGCATCGGACTTTCCCTGAGTGATCTTGCCGAGCTGATCAGGCGAAGCAATGCCGACGCGCCAGGCGGTCGGCTGCTGGGCAGCACCCAGGAGATATCGACAATAACACGGGGACGCTTCGATAGCATCGAATCGATCGAGTTGCTCCCGGTATGGAGCAGCGCGACGGAGCGGGTCGACAGCGTCCTATACCTCGAGGACATCGCGCAGATCGAGGATTCCCATGTCGATGAGCGCATACGCATACGCTTGAATTCGCGTCCGGGGGTGAAGGTTTCCGTGCAGAAACAGCCTCAGGCGAACACGGTCGCGGTGGTCGATGAAGTGATCAACAGACTGGATGTGTTGAGCAGCCAGAACGTGATTCCGCCAGACATCGCGATCACCCGGGTCGGCGACCAGTCGGTTTTTATTCGCCACGCGCTGAGAAACGCCAGTCTCGCGGCGCTCGGTGGCGCCTCACTGGCTATGGTCGTGATCTATCTTTTTCTCGGCAACATCAGGCGCACCTTGATCATCGGCACTGCGATCCCGATCGGCATCCTTGTGACCTTCGCGATTATGGACCTGAGCGGCCTTACGCTGAATATCATGACGCTCGGCGGCCTGGCCCTGGGCATGGGCCTGTTGATCGACAGTACCATCGTGATGCTCGAGAATATCACCCGCCACCAGGACGATGCCGGCAGCGTGGCTGATAACGCAGTCCGTGCAGCGACAGAAGTCAACAGCCCGATCGTAGCGTCCACCGCTACGAATCTGGTGGCGATACTACCGTTCCTGTTTATCGGCGGCCTGACCGGCCTCTTGTTCAGAGAATTGATCATCACCATCACTTCAGCGATGATCGCAGCGCTGGTGGTCGCCTTAACTCTGGTTCCAGCGTTGGGCTCGAGGGTCCGCGCGAGACCGCGAATCGAAAATTATTTCAATCGACTGATCATCTGGCTCAGGTCCGTCTACTATGCCTTTGTCCAGCGCTTGCTGCGGCATCCCTTGTTGATCATCGCTGGATTCGTTGTTGCGTTTGGTCTGGCTGCGACGACTATCATCGAGAGCCGCCCGATTTTTTTGCCCAGCATGGATGAAGGCAGCGTCAATATAAGGATCAATGGCGACCGGGGCATCAGTCTGGATCAGACGGACGCCACGCTGGAGCAAATCGAGGCCCTGCTGCTACAGCAGCCGGAAGTTGAAACGGTTTATACAACGATTGGCGGATTTGTCTTCGGACGATCAGAATTCGAGAACAGCAATCTCAGCTGGATCAATGTTCAGTTGATCCCGGTCGAACAACGCAGAATCAGTAGCGAGGAATGGATCAGTCTGATACGTCAGAAAATTAAGGAACTTGAACTCATCGGCTACAAACTGCGTATGTGGGTCAGCGGCGTCAGAGGCATTCGCATGAGCAGCGGCGACGATGATATCAGTCTGCGCATTCAGGGCCAGGAGCTGGATGTGCTGCGTGAGCTGGGTGACAGCGCGCTCGAACGCTTACGCGATGTGCCCGGTTTGAG
>JARFQK010000037.1 GCA_029287815.1 Gammaproteobacteria bacterium | reverse complement strand
ACCCGGAACATCGATTGCTCCTGCTCCTCCTTGCTTCTGAAGGACGCCTCGATTACGTAGTCCTTTATTTCCCGGATCACAACGCGCAAAGTGTCCATTTCGCGAAAAGGTCCAAGCGTGTAGCACAGGTCGGCCGCGGGTTCGCCTACCGGCGTCTCCGCCGAAGGCTCGGGCTCCGCGGTCGTTTCCTGACCAACTGCCGAAGTATCCTGGTCATTTGCTGCCGCAGCGGCTGACGCCTCTTTTTCGGTGTTCGCAACTTCTGCAGCTTGCTCGTGCGTATCCGCCGGCCCCGACATGCTGATCTCGGAGAGCGCTGCAACGGGCTCTGGCTTCGTTGCAGACGCTTTCACTGTCTTGTCGACAGCGTCTTGCGGACCCGCTTCGCTCTCGAGCTCACTCAGCAATACAATGCGCTCGACATCCTTTGGCAGCGCTGCGGTGACCGTGTGTATCGACCGTTCGCGGTTGAGCTCCCAGGCCACATAAAGAATATTGACGATCAGCAGGATCAGAAAAAACCAGCGCATGGATCAGCCCTCTGCAGCCTGTATCCGGGCAGCCCAATACAGTCCCTGCAACACCAGATCCGGCTGGTGCCACATCTTTGGCAAACCGGGCAAAGATAAAATCGTTTTCGACAGGCCGCCGGTTATTATTATTGTCATGTCGTTCCCCAGGTGCTCTGCGGCTGAGGCGCAGATATCGACGATCGCCGCGCGCACCATGACTAGTGTACCACTGCTGACCGCATCGGCTGTGTTGTTCGCGAAAGCCGAGAGCTTTCCGGCGGTCTGATGTATTCCTGCGGCCCGTTGGACCAACGCGGCGCGCATCATCTCCAGCCCGGGCATGATCAATCCGCCAAGATGCCGCCCACGAGCATCCATCAAGTCCACCGTGATCGCGGTACCGGCATCGATGATACAGACCGGCTGATCAGTCAGTGCCCGCGCCCCCAGCAACGCGGCCCAGCGGTCGACCCCGAATTGTGACGGATCGGTATAAGCATTGATCACGTCACCCAGTTTTTCCGTACTCCGCAAAAAGATCGGGGCAACAGACCAGTGCTGACGCATCCACGCCGTCACAGCATGCTCCACATCTGCGCCGGCAACACAGGCCACGATGACCTGCTTCTGTGGGGACAGACTATGCCAACATGCAAACGCCTGCTGCACCTGCGCCTTCAGATAGCTGCAACGGCCTGAGGCCACCATCTCATGCTGCCGCCACAGCGCCCATTTGATGCTGGAATTGCCGATATCAATGGTCAGCATGCTCTGCACCCGGGGCCGACGCGTTTTTCGCCGCAGTCAAACTCACGTCAGCACTATTGAAACGCAGCTCCTTACCTTCAACCAGCAGGCGCAGCTCGCCGGTCTGCGCGATGCCGAGCACGATGCCTGTGGTTTCATCAAGGTTTTCCCTGCGCACAGCCACTTGCCTCCCATTCAATCCAACCAGATCGGATTCTAGCTCACTGTATATCGCCATCGCTTTTTGCTGGTATCGCCGACACGTATCGACCATTTCGTGCAACAGCATCGCTGCCACCAGATTGCGATCGGGAATCGGTTGCTCGAGCACGCCTACAATATCAGTCCAGTCTAGGCTGGAGTCAGCGACGATAGTCTCCGGCATGTGATAATTGAGACCGATGCCGATGGCGGCATTGCACGCCGCGGCGCTGACGCCGCGGGTTTCGATCAATACACCGGCGATTTTGTCTTTGGCCACCAGCACATCGTTCGGCCATTTCAGCCACGCATCGGCGATCCCGATCCGTTTCAACGCATTGAGCACAGCCACACCCTGCGCAAGCGCCAGCAATCCGAGCTCATGTGGTGGAAGCTCGAATCGCCAGGCCAGCGTCAGGTAAATATTGGCCCCCGGCGGAGAAAGCCAATGCCTGCCCCTGCGTCCTCGCCCCTTGGTTTGATGATCAGCAAGGCACACGAACGGCTGGTCGCGGCCATTGCCGATCTCGGCCAGAACCCAGCTATTGGTTGAATCGATCGTCTCGAACAGGTGCACGCCACCGCGGAGGACTCCATGCTCGAACGACCGCAGAATGAGACTTTTATCAAATTTGCTTGTCATTCTCGATTGCCCAGGCACCCATACCGATACCCGACTCAGCCATAGTGCGATTCAGCATGAGACGATCGACACCCGCTGTTACACAAAGACGCGCAGGCACAGCACTCGCGAAGAGCTGACAAGGCGCTATCGATTCGAACAATGGAAGACATGAAAATTTGAGTTGGAACACAAAAACCATCTGCGGCCTTTGCGTCTTCGCGCCTTTGCGTTTAAATGCATTACTGATATTCCCGTACCGCCTAATGCTAACCGATTTGACCCATTGATGCATGATCACCAAAACACAGGACGCCCTCGTCAACTTCGTCGTAGAACCGACACAAGCTCTGGTCTGCGTTTCCGTCAAGGCCGTCTTTTGCGGCTAGTCCAACGATCATCATGAGACCGTATCTGCAAGCGCCTCTGGCTAGCCGGAACATGCCGCGCGGCATTCCCTACATCATCGGCAATGAGGCGGCGGAACGTTTCAGCTTCTATGGTATGCGCGCGATCCTGGTCGTGTTCATGACCCAATACCTGATGAACGCGGACAGCCAGGTTGACGCGATGACGGAAGATGAGGCCAAAAGCTGGTATCACCTGTTCGTCTCGGCGGTCTATTTGACACCTATCCTGGGCGCGCTGCTGTCGGATGGCTTACTGGGCAAATTTCGCACCATCGTACTGTTGTCGATCGTTTACACGCTGGGCCATTTCGTGCTCGCGCTGGATGACACCCGCCTCGGCCTGGCCATCGGCCTCGGCCTGATTGCGCTTGGTGCCGGTGGCATCAAGCCTTGCGTGTCGGCACACGTCGGCGATCAGTTCGGCGCTTCCAACAGCCACCTTTTGCCCCGGGTTTTTGGCTGGTTTTATTTTTCGATCAATCTCGGTGCATTTGCTTCGTCACTGCTGACGCCCTGGCTGCTGGATCGCTTCGGTGCCTGGATAGCCTTCGGCATCCCCGGCATTCTGATGCTGCTGGCGACACTGGTCTTCTGGGCGGGCCGTTACCGGTTCATACACATTCCCGCCGGCGGCACGCATTTCATCCGCGAGACCTTCAGCAAGGACGGTTTCAACGCGATCGCCAAACTCAGCGTCCTCTACCTGTTCGTGGCCATGTTCTGGGCACTGTTCGACCAGACTGGCTCTGCATGGGTGCTACAGGCACAGAATATGGACCGCGATGTACTTGGATTAGAACTGCTGCCGTCACAAATACAGGCCGCCAACCCGCTGCTGGTGATGCTGTTGATTCCATTGTTCAGTTACCTGATCTACCCTCAACTGGACAAAGTGATCAGGCTGACACCACTGCGAAAAATTGCGATCGGCATGTTCATCACTGTGATTGCGTTCACGCTCGCCGCGCTGGCGCAAGAGAAAATCGACCAGGGCGCGACACCCCATATCAGTTGGCAGCTGCTGGCCTATCTGGTGCTGACATCTGCCGAAGTCATGATATCGATCACTTGCCTGGAGTTCTCCTACACCCAGGCGCCCCGACGCATGAAATCGTTCATCATGGCATTTTTCATGATGTCGATCGCCGCCGGCAACCTGTTCACCAGCGCGGTCAATTTCTGGATACAGAACCCGGACGGCAGCAGCAAGCTCGAGGGCGCCGACTATTACTGGTTTTTCACGCTGCTGATGCTGGCAACATCGGTGCTGTTTCTGCTGGTCGTGAAATTTTACCGGGAAAAGACCTATATTCATGAGGAGCAAACGGCATGATGTAGTAAAATAGTGCGTTATATGAAACCAGCTGAAAAAACGTCCATGGACGAAAAAGAGAACGTTCAAACCAACTTCATCCGGAATATCATCGACGCCGATCTGGCCTTCGGAAAACACACATCAGTCTATACCCGATTTCCGCCAGAGCCGAACGGCTACCTGCACATCGGCCATGCCAAATCGATTTGTCTGAATTTTGGCATCGCCAGGGACTACGATGGCCAGTGCAACCTGCGTTTCGACGACACCAATCCGGACAAGGAAGAGGAAGAGTACATGCACGCGATCATGGATGACGTCAAATGGCTCGGGTTTGAATGGACCAAAGAGTGCCACGCATCCGACTATTTCGACCAGCTCTACGAATATGCGGTCAAACTGGTTCGGGATGGCAAGGCTTATGTCGATTCACAAAGCCCCGATGACATCCGTAACACCCGTGGCACCCTGAAAGAGCCCGGCAAGGAAAGCCCCTACCGAAACCGCAGCGTCGAGGAAAACCTGGACATGTTTCGCCGAATGAAGAACGGCGAGTATCCTGACGGCGCTCACGTTCTGCGCGCCAGGATCGACATGGCCTCGCCGAACGTCAATATGCGCGATCCGGTCCTCTATCGCATCAAGCGCACGCACCATCACCGCACCGGTGATGACTGGGTGATCTATCCGATGTACGACTTCACCCATTGCCTGTCCGACGCGATCGAACGCATCACCCACTCGATCTGTACGCTGGAATTCGAAGACCACAGACCCTTGTACGACTGGGTGTTGGACGAAGCCGAGACGCCCTGCCACCCACAGCAGATCGAGTTCGCCCGCCTGCAGCTCAAATACACCGTCACCAGCAAGCGCAGATTACATCAGTTGGTTCACGATAAACATGTCGATGGCTGGGATGATCCGCGTATGCCGACGATCTCCGGCCTGCGCCGCCGTGGCTTTACGCCTGCATCGGTTCGTGACTTCTGCGACCGCATCGGTGTGACCAAGAAAGACAGCTTCATCGAAATGGCGGTGCTCGAGAACAGCGCACGCGAAGACCTGAACGCGCATGCGCTGCGCGTGATGGCTGTGCTCAAGCCATTGAAAGTCACGATCGAAAACTATCCAGACGA
>JARFQK010000011.1 GCA_029287815.1 Gammaproteobacteria bacterium | reverse complement strand
GCTATTTCATCCGCGAGTTCGATCCGCGCAAGCAGCTGGATGAGGTCATCCAACGCTTTGACCTCAAAGCACAGATCATCCCTTTCGGCCGCTGCACCCTGTGTAACGGCATCGTCGAGCAGGTCGACAAACAGCGCATCGTCGACCAACTCGAGCCAAAAACGCGCAAGTACTTCGACACCTTCTGGCAATGCAGTAGTTGTGGTCAGATCTACTGGGAAGGCAGCCATGTCAAGCACATGCTGAAGTTGACCGATGAGGTTCTGAATTCGGTATCGGGCTGATTTCAGCGACAGCTTGTTCGCTAGAGAGGGGTTCTGGGATTAACGCAGAGGCCGCAGAGGCGCAGAGTGCGCAGAGAAAAGCTTTTGTGGTTTGGCTGCGGCTCACGCCGTCATGGCCAGAATTTGGGATTAACGCATCCAGCGGCAACACGAAAAAACCTCCGTGACCTCTGCGCCTCTGCGGCCTCTGCGTCAAATCAACCGTCCATACGATTAGTCACATGTTGCACCGTTTTTCTTGGCCGCTGTTTGGTGCTTGCTGTTATCATTACCAACGTCCGGCACCCTGAAAAACAAGAACAAGCCTGGAAACACCGGAGAGCGCCCATGACTGACTACCCGCCCGCCTGCCAGTAAGCAATGCTGGCGCACATCTGGTTCGGTTTCTTCGCGGTCGGCTTCGTCTCGGCGCTGTACCAATGGCTGGTCAATGGCCAGGCCGGCGTTTTCACCGAGATCATGCAGTCCACCTTCGACATGGCCGCCCTCAGTGTCGAGGTCGCGATCGGCCTGATCGGCGTGTTGTGTTTGTGGCTCGGCTTTTTTCGGATTGCCGAGCGGGCCGGCCTGATCAATGTTCTTGCGCGTGTGCTCGCGCCGCTGTTTCTCCGCTTGATGCCCGAAATACCGCGGGGTCATGCCGCCCACGGCAGCATCACGATGAACATCGCCGCCAATATGCTCGGACTGGATAACGCCGCGACGCCAATGGGACTGAAAGCGATGCAGGACCTGCAGCGCCTCAACCCGAACCCAGATACTGCCAGCAACGCCCAGATCCTTTTCCTGGTGCTGAACACCTCCTCGGTGACGCTGTTGCCGGTGACGATCTTCATGTATCGCGCACAACAAGGCGCTGCCGACCCCACTGCGGTTTTCGTGCCGATTCTGATCGCGACGTCGGCCTCCACGCTTGCCGGATTGATCGCAGTTGCCTGGGTGCAACGCATCAGGTTATTCGACAAAGTCATCCTGGCTTATGTTTTCGGCTTTGCTGTGCTGATGACGGCGCTCGCAACGTTCCTGCTGGCCCAGCCCGCTGAACAAATGGCCGTGAGCTCGAGTCTGCTCGGCAACCTGGTCCTGTTCAGCACAATCATGCTGTTCCTGGTCGCCGGCTGGCGGCGCCGCATCAATGTGTATGACGCCTTTATCGACGGTGCCAAGGAGGGCTTTGACGTCGCCGTTCGGCTGATCCCGTTCCTGGTCGCGATGCTGGTCGCAATTGGGGTATTACGGAGCAGTGGCGTAATGGATGGCCTGATCGCCGCGCTGGACTACCTGCTGACCGCGATCGGCATCAACACCGATTTTATCCAGGCTCTGCCGACGGCGCTGATGAAACCGCTGAGCGGCAGCGGTGCGCGCGCGATGATGCTGGAAACGATGAACAACTTCGGCGTTGACTCATTTGCGGCCACACTCGCGGCGATCATGCAAGGCAGCACTGAAACCACTTTCTACGTGCTGACCGTTTATTTTGGCAGTGTCGGCATCAGGCACGTCCGCCATGCGATAGGCTGTGCACTGATCGCCGATCTTGCAGGAATCTTGACATCCATCATTGTCGGCTACTGGTTTTTCCACTAGATTATTTTTCAAAATAGCTTCAGAATGAGGCCCGTGATGTCAATTGATCCAAAAAACAAGAACTTAGCAATGCGCCTGACACTACTTTTGATCGCCAGCCTGTTTTTTTCCGCCTGTTCTATGGACCAAACCCTGGTACGGGCGTCAATACCAATGATCGAGGGTGGCGTTGAAGCACTCAATCACGAAACCGATCTGGATCTCGCCGAGGATTCGATCCCGGCCAATCTGAATATGCTCCAGGGCATGATCAAGATCGATCCGGAAAATGCCGAACTGCATACCTACGCGTCCCAGGCTTTCTACGGGCTGGCCTACGGCTTCAACGAAGACAGCGACCCGGAGCGGGCGTCTGATTTTTACGTGCGCGGCATGAACCACGGTATTCGGGCGCTCGAACTGAACGGCGCCAGCAGCCTGCTCGACAGCAAGTTGGCTGACTTCAATGAGCAGGTCAGCCAGATGCGTGACAGAGACGTGCCGGCGATGTTCTGGACCGCGAGCTGCTGGGCGAAATGGATCGACATGCACCGCGATGACCCGGAAGCCATTGCGCAATTGCCGCGCGCAACCGCACTGATGCAACGCGTGATCGAGCTCGACGAAACCTTCTACTACGGTGGCGCGCATATGTACTTCGGGGTTTATTACGGCAGCCGAGCCCCGACAATCGGTGGCAATTACCAAAAGTCGAAGGAGCATTTCGATCGAGCCCGTGCAGTCACCAACGGCAAACTGCTGATACCCGACTTGCTGCAGGCGCAATATCTTGCGCGTCAACAGCTCGACCGCAAGCAGTTTCACGAACTGCTGACCGGCATCATCTCGGCACCCGATGACCTGATGCCCGAGCTTGGGCTGCAGAATCAAATCGCCAAACGCAAAGCCGCTCTGCTGCTCGAGAAGGAAGAAGCATGGTTTTGAGAGTACTCGCGCTCGCGCTGCTGCTGGCAGTGGTCCCCGGCGTCCACGCGAAAACCTACGTGCTGAAGTTCGCCACGTTGATGCCGACCGGCACTTCGTGGTCGAATCTGCTGGATGACTGGATCAAGGAGGTCGAAGAAAAAAGCGAAGGCCGGATCAAATTCAGGATGTATCCGGGTGGCGTGATGGGTGATGAGCCCGATGTTTTGCGCAAGATCCGCAAAGGTCAGTTGCATGGCGGCATGTTCACCGGCTATGGCATCGGCCGCATTTACTCTCCAGCCCGAGTGCTCGAAGTCCCGTTCATGTTCAGGGACACCGATGAGTCGGATTTTGTCCGCGAACAGATGATGCCGGAACTCGAGGCCGGTTTCAGAGAGAACGGTTTTGAACTGCTGGGCTGGCCGGAGGTCGGCTTCATCCATTTCTTCTCCACCCGGCCGATAACGTCGATGGACGGCATCAAGAAACTCAGGATCTGGCTGTGGCAAGGCGACCCGCTGGGCGAAGCATTCTTCAAGGCCGCTGATATCGATCCGATCCCGCTGTCGATCATTGACGTCTACACGCAGCTGTCGGCGAAACACGGCAGCATCGACACCGTCTATACCTCGAGCTTCGGCGCCATCGCACTGCAGTGGTACACCCAACTCAAATATGGCAGCCGCATACCGTTCACGAATGCGATCGGCGGCCTGGTCGTCAGCCAGCGCTTCTTCGACAAATTGCCTGAAGACTTGCAGCAACTGCTGAGGACAACCGGAAGACGGCTGAGCGACGATATTCGTCTGCGGGCCCGCGAGGAGAACGAAAAAAGTCTGGCGATACTCGAGAAAAACGGTATCGAATTCATGTTCGACTGGTCCGATGCGGACATGGACGAAATGCTGGCGATTCGCGATCAGGCCGCCAAGCACCTGGAACGAAGCGGATACATACCAGCAAAGGTCTTCACCCGAGCGCAGCAACTGGTCGAGGATTTTCGGGCTCAGCAGGGCGGCAAAGACCAGGCGCAGGCCATCCGCTAAGACCGTGATCGAGAAGATCGAAAACGGACTGGTAAAAGCCGAAAGCTTCATTGCCGCGTCGAGCCTACTGCTGCTGCTTCTATTGTCTCTGGTGCAGATCTTCAGCCGCAACATCTTCGATTTTGGCTTCCCGGAAATTGAAGTCATCAACCGGTATCTGCTGGTCATATGCGGGTCGATGGGTGCGGTGATAGCCACTGCCAAGCTCCGGCACATCAAGGTCGATGCCCTGACCACATTCATGAGCAAACGGCTGTTGCGGCGGCTGCGATGTCCACTGGCATTGTTCTCGGCGCTGATCTGTGCGTTGTTGAGCTACTACGCCAGTATCTTCGTTACCGATGAGTGGGAGTATATCCCCGCCAATGAACGCTGGACACTACCCTTCACGCTGATCTACCCGTTGGGATTTGGCTTGCTCGGGCTCCACTTCCTGCTCACCTGTTTTCACAAGAAAGATTAAATGATTGGTGTTGCCGCGCTGCTACTGGTGATCCTCGCGCTGGTTGGCGTGCCGCTTTTCGTAGTGCTCGGCGCCGGCGGCCTGCTGGCGAGCCATGCAGCCGACATCAGCCCCGATATCCTGATCATCGAAATGAACCGGCTGGCGACATCGCCAAATATGATCGCGATACCGCTGTTCACGTTTGCCGGCGTACTGATGTCCAGTGGCGGCGCTCCTGAAAGACTGGTGAATTTTTACCGGGCTGCACTGGGCTGGATGCCGGGCGGACTCGCGATCGTGACGATCGGCGCCTGTGCTTTCTTCACCTCCTACTCCGGCGCATCCGGTGTCACTATTCTCGCCCTCGGCGGGCTGTTGTATCCAATTTTGGTGGGCGAAGGCTACCGGGAAAAATTCTCCCTGGGGCTGCTCACGACATCCGGTTCGCTGGGTCTGCTGTTCCCTCCCAGCCTGGCAATACTGATCTACGGCATCGTCGCCGGCGTCAACATCGAACAGATGTTTCTGTCCGGGATCGTACCCGGGGCACTATTGATGATCCTTCTCGCAATCTACAGCATGATTCATGGACAACAACGTCATGTGATCAAGCACGAGTTCGATCTCAATACGCTGATGTCGACGACTCGTGTGGCGCTTTGGGACATTTTTTTACCGATTGGTATCGTCGTAGGCATCTTCGGTGGCTTCGTGTCGATCATGGAGGCTGCGGCCGCCACCGCTGCCTATGTGATCTTTGTCGAAGTGCTCGTGCACAAGAAGATCAACCTGAAAACCGAATTTTTCGGCCTGCTGGTGGAGAGCAGCGTCCTGTTCGGCAGCCTGTTGGCGATCCTGCTGGTTGCGCTCGGCCTGACGAATTTGATGATCGACGCGCAGTTGCCGATGCAGATGCTGGACCTGCTCGAAGAGCACATTACCAGCCCGCTGGAATTTCTGCTGTTACTGAACCTGTTCCTGCTCGTCGTCGGCGCGATGATGGACATCTTCTCTGCGATCATCGTTGTCGTACCATTGATCCTGCCCCTGGCCTCGCGCTATGGCGTTGACCCGGTGCATCTCGGCGTGATCTTTCTTGCCAACCTGGAAATAGGCTATTCGACACCGCCCGTGGGCATCAATCTGTTCATCGCCAGCCAACGCTTCGGCAAACCGATCGTTACGCTGTTCAAAGCTACACTACCCTTTCTGTTGCTGATGTTGATCTGGTTGATGATGGTCACGTACATCCCTGAGCTTTCTTTGTGGTGGCGCAACGAATGAAGCCGTGGGCATCAGGACATGATTGCTGCGCATGGTCACTAATGAATGTGCCCTTGCTCACAATCCAATTCGTGATGAACCGCAGAGGCGCGGAGACACAGAGAAGGGCTATTGTTGATGCACCGCAAAGGCCGCAAAGGTTCATCGGGTTGACCGGTAGGAGCGACTTCAGTCGCGAACATCTGCAATTCGCGACTGAAGTCGCTCCTACCGAAACATTACGCATTGTCTGCGACTCAGCGGTGAGCAAAGCTCTTCAGACGAGGCTGAGCCGCTGTACAAACGAGCCAGGCCGGCGCCCGGCGTCGATCAACGAAGTATGTACCAAATAGAGTTGCGGGCTTAGCTTTGGTGGTAGTCACGCTAGCTCCATTCGGCGCGGGCACGGCTTGGAAACAATCGCGCGATCAAGCTTGAATCATAAATTCGTGCAATCGAAATTACATGGAGCTATTCTTTTGTGAGCTCTAGCCCCGCAGCAAATGGAGTATCGCTATGTCGAAACCATGGTTAAACAATTATCCCGAGGGTGTCCCCGCCGAAATCTCGATCGACGAATACGCATCGGTTGCAGACATTTTTGATCAGTGCGTTGTTAAATTTGCCGATCTGCCCGCCTACTCCAACTTCGGCAAAACCATCAGCTACAAGGAAGCGAAACAGTACACCTCAAAGCTCGGCGCCTATCTGAAGAACGAGCTGGCCCTTGCCAAGGGCACCAAGGTGGCGGTAATGATGCCCAATCTACTGCAGAATCCGATCGCGATCTTCAGCATTCTGCGTGCCGGCATGGTCGTGGTCAACACCAACCCGCTGTACACATCCAGGGAGTTGAAGCACCAGATGTGCGATTCCGGTGCCGAGGCCATTATCATCGTGGAAAACTTCTGTCACGTGCTGGAGGAAGTCATCGATGAAACGCCGATCAAACATGTGATCGTCACCCGCATGGGCGACATGCTGCCGTTTCCGAAATCAGCAATCGTCAATTTTGTCGTCAAGTACGTAAAAAAACTGGTACCCGCTTACAACCTGCCCGGCGCTGTCCCGTTCAAGAAGGCACTGAAACTGGGTCTGCAGCACCGCTTCGAAACCGTGCCAACCAATCATGACGACGTCGCTTTCCTGCAGTACACCGGCGGCACCACGGGCATTGCGAAAGGCGCGATGCTGACCAACCAGAACATGGTAGCCAACATGCAGCAAGCATCGGCATGGATCCGTCCGGTTTTCGAGGAAGGCGAGGAAACCATCATCACCGCACTGCCCTTGTACCATATCTTTTCTTTGACAGCGAATTGCCTGGTGTTCATGAAACTTGGCGCACTGGTATACCTGATCACGAACCCCCGTGACATGAAGAATTTTGTCAAGGAACTGAAGGGCGTCAGGTTCACTGCGATGACCGGCGTCAATACGTTGTTCAACGGTCTGCTGAATACACCGGGTTTCAAGGATATCGATTTTTCACCGCTGAAGCTGACGCTGGGCGGAGGCATGGCGGTACAACGTGCGGTCGCCGAACACTGGAAGAATGTGACTGGCGTCCCGTTGATCGAGGCCTATGGCCTGACGGAAACATCGCCGGCTGCCTGCATCAACCCACTCGACCTGAGTGATTTCAACGGCAAGATCGGCTTGCCCATATCGTCCACCGACTGTTCGATCCAGGATGATGCCTGGAATGAACTACCCATCGGTGAGACCGGGGAAATCTGCATACGCGGCCCCCAGGTCATGCGCGGCTACTGGCAGCGCCCGCGAGAGACATCTGAAGTCCTCAGTAGCGATGGCTGGTTGCACACCGGCGATATCGGCTTCATGGACGAACAGGGCTTTGTACAAATCGTCGACCGCAAGAAAGACATGATTCTCGTCTCGGGTTTCAACGTCTACCCGAGCGAAATCGAAGATGTGATCGCTCGCCACCCCGGCGTACTCGAAGTCGGCGTCATTGGCGTGCCTGATGAGAAGAGCGGTGAAGCTGTGGTCGCTGTGGTTATTAAAAGCGACCCATCCTTAACCGAGGAGGCCCTGATCGAATACTGCAAGCAGGACTTGACCGCATACAAGCGACCCAGGCACGTTTTCTTCGCGGATCAGCTTCCAAAAACCAATGTCGGCAAGATACTACGACGCGAGCTGCGAGAAAAATATGTGCACTAGCTCGCGGTCTGGGGTAGGAGCGGCTTGAGCCGCGAATTGCTCGCGATCTGCAACTCGTTCGCGGCTCAAGCCGCTCCTACAACATTATGCCAGGCGGATGCACCGCCCTTTGCAATGTGGTTCTGTCGCCAGATCAGAAATTGTAGAGCAGGTTGAACTGGAAACTGTTGATATGATCACGGATCACATACTCCGACCGCAGCAACCAGCTAGGGTTGAAGTTGTAACCCATGCCCGCACCGACCATCAGACCGTCGTCGTCGCCGAAGTCAAAGCCGAGTCGCGCCAGGCCTTCGACCTTGTTGCCGATCGGGAATGTTTCAACAACGTTCAGCCAGACACCTTTTGCCTCCTGGCTGATCGTACCGCCTGCGTCAGGGTCGAACACCTTGGCGCTAAAAGACCCGGAGTCCATGTAACCCAGCTCGATCGCGGTCGAAATATCGCCGTTGAGCAGGAAATCAAACTTATATCCGCCAAGGATCTGGATGCCGTTGCCACTCCCACCTGAAAGTGTATTGAAACCTACGCCACCGCCGAGATAAAAGCTGCTGGCTTGTATAGTAATGCTGCGACTTTCGGCTGACATGGCCGTTGAAGAAAACAGCATCAGTAATGAGAATACGATCCCACGCTTCATGATAAAAAGTTCCTCTGGAAATAGTTGTTGTTCGAGATTGAAAAGACAGCGCGCATTTGACCACAGAACCGCGATTATATCCAAATATAACCGATGTTGGATGGTTCGATTTGCGTCTCGGCTGATAGTCTGCTATTTGTACGCACCTCGGAAACCAACTCACCTACGGGTCCAAGCTAATAATGATAAATAAACATAGACTTCACCGAAGCGAACTGGCTGTTCCTGGCAGCAACCTGCGCATGATCGAAAAAGCCCCGAACGCTGGCGCCGACTGCGTCTTTATCGATCTGGAGGACGCGGTAGCCCCGGACGACAAGGGACAGGCGCGAAAGAACGCGATCGAGGCTCTGAATGATCTGGATTGGTCGAAGACCTCGGTTTCGGTGCGCATCAATGGCCTCGACACCCAGTATTGCTATCGCGACATCATCGATGTCGTCGAGCAGGCCGGGGACAAGCTGGACGGCATTCTGGTGCCGAAAGTCGGCAAACCTTCTGAACTCGAATTCGTCGCTCTGCTGCTGAGCCAGATCGAGGCGGCCAAAGCACTGCAACCCATCGCGCTCTCGGCCCTGATCGAGACCGCGATGGGTATGGCCAATGTCGAGGCCATCGCCCAGGCCTGCCCGGCCCGGCTCGAATCCCTGCATTTCGGCGTCGCCGACTATGCCGCCTCGACCCAGGCGCGGACGACCAGCATGGGCGGCGCCAACCCGGCGTATACCCTGCTGGCTCATCCCAACGAGGAAGGACACCGGGAGGTGCACTGGGGCGATCAGTGGCATTTTGCGATGTCACGCGTCGTTGTTGCCTGCCGTGCCTACGGCCTGCGACCGATCGACGGCCCGTTCGGTGACATTCAGGACAAGGACGGTTACCTGTCGGTCGCCAATTCCGATGCCGCGCTCGGTTTCGAAGGCAAATGGGCGATCCATCCGAGCCAGATCGCGTTGGCCAACCAGGTCTTCACGCCACCGGCCGAGGATGTACGGACAGCGCGCCAGATCCTGGACGCAATGGCACAGGCCGCGGTTGAGGGCAAGGGCGCGGTATCACTCGATGGCAAAATGATCGATGCGGCCTCGATCCGGCAGGCCCAGGTGCTGGTCGACAAAGCCGACCAGATCGCTGCGAGCGCTGCCGAGAAGCCCAGAGAAACCAGCAAGGCCAACGAGGCCACTGCTGCCTAGGAGCCTGCGCGATAGAAAGCATCCCTACTGCAAAAACGCCACAGCGGTCCATTTTTCTGTTCTTTTTGGTCGCGTAGCGCCCACTATGCGCCTCAAAAGAGTAAAAAACTGTCCCTGCTGCGCCTTTTCGCTACGGGTATTTCTACCGCGCGGACTCCTCGCGCGCATTTTATAGTTTTTGTCGGAATGCAGGATTCAACAAAAAATAATAAGTAATCTTCACTCTGGAATGAAGCCATGAATATCCACGAATATCAAACCAAGGAATTGCTGAAATCTTTCGGCGTTCCAGTACCCGACGGCCGCGTTGCGGACTCCGAAGCCAGCGCCGGCATGATCGCCGAGGAAATCGGTGGCGAGCGCTGGGTCGTCAAAGCCCAGATTCACGCTGGTGGCCGCGGCAAAGGCGGCGGTGTTCAGCTCGCCGACTCGATCGACGAAGTGCGCAAACATGCCGACCACATCATCGGCTCACGCCTGATTACGCCGCAGACCAATTCCGCCGGCAAGCTGGTGCAGCGCGTGTTGGTCGAGGCCGCTCAGAACATCACGCGCGAGTACTATCTCGGACTCATCATCGACCGCGTGGCCCAGCGCATCACGATCATCGCATCAGCCAGCGGCGGTATGGATATCGAGGAGGTCGCCAAGACCGACCCGGACAAAGTCGTTCGTGTCGCGATCGACCCGGCCGTGGGCCTCCCCGAATTTCTTTGCCGCAAGATCGCAGCCCGAATCGGACTGACCGGCCCGCTGATGCCCCAGGCCGTGAAGCTGATGCACGCGTTATACCGCTGCTTTCGTGACAAGGATGCGCTGATGGCTGAAATCAACCCGCTGGCGATCGTCGATGGCGACCGACTGCTCGCAATCGATGCGAAGATGTCCTTCGACGGCAATGCGGTGCATCGCTATCCGGAGATCACCAATTACCGTGATTTCGATGAAGAGGATCCCAAGGAGGTCGAAGCCAGCGGCCACGGACTGAACTACATCGCCCTCGACGGCAATGTCGGCTGTATCGTCAACGGCGCCGGACTGGCGATGGCCACGATGGACGCAATCAGCTTGCACGGCGGCGCGCCGGCCAACTTCCTCGATGTCGGCGGTGGCGCCTCGCCGGAGAAAATCGCAAACGCATTCCGAATCGTCAGAAAGGATCCGAATGTCAAAGCGATCCTGCTGAACATCTTCGCCGGTATCAACCGCTGCGACTGGGTTGCCGAAGGCGTTGTCCAGGCCATGCAGAAGCAGGCCATCAGCGAGCCGGTGGTCGTTCGGCTGTCCGGCACAAACTACGAACTTGGCCAGGAAATCCTGAAAAAATCGGGGCTGCCGTTCATCTATGCCAAAGACCTCGACGACGCGGCCGGCAAGGCAGTCGGCGCGGTAAGCAATCCCTAAGAAAAAGGCAAAGGAAACCATGAGCGTATTTATCAATAAGAATTCACGCGTGATCTACCAGGGCTTCACCGGCCAGCACGCCACTTTTCATGCCCAGGAGGCTATCAAGCACGGAACCAATATCGTCGCCGGGGTGACGCCGGGTAAAGGCGGCAACACTCATCTCGATCGGCCGGTTTACGATACGGTCAGCGATGCAGTGAGTCAGGCAGGGGCCGACGTCTCAGGGATCTTTGTCCCGCCGCAGTTCGCTGCGGATGCCATTCTCGAAGCCATCGAAGCCGGCATCAAGACCATTGTCGTCATCGCCGATGGCATCCCGGTGCAGGACATGGTTCGGGTCAAGCGCTACATTATCGGCCATGATTCGATCATATTCGGCCCGAACACCGCTGGTGTGATTACGCCGTCAGAATGCAAGGTCGGTATCATGCCAGCCAGCATCTACCAGCCGGGCCGTATCGGTGTCGTGTCGCGCTCAGGCACACTGAACTACGAGGCTGTGGCGCAAATGACCGCACTCGGCCACGGCCAGTCCACCAGTGTGGGCATCGGCGGCGACCCGATCAATGGCGCCAACTTCGTCGATGTCCTGAGCGCTTTCAACGATGACCCAGACACCGACGCTGTGGTGCTGATCGGAGAGATCGGCGGCACTCAGGAAGTCGACGCGGCCGAATGGGCCAGTGCGAACATGAACAAACCCGTGATCGGTTTCATCGCCGGGGTATCGGCGCCAACCGGCCGCCGCATGGGCCATGCCGGTGCG
>JARFQK010000409.1 GCA_029287815.1 Gammaproteobacteria bacterium | reverse complement strand
TGTTGGCGGAAGATCTGAGCAATAGCTCGCTGGTTTTGCGGGAACATTTCAGCAGCAAGCTGCTGCCTTTTCGAGTGGCCTCGAAGATTGCGCGGCTTGCCTCGCCGTTGTTGTGAAAATCATGGGGTCAGACTCGTTGATAAATCATGGGGTCAGACTCGTTGATCATGCTTGATCAACGAGTCTGACCCCATGATTTTCAGTCGTCGGTTTTGGGTTTGGTGATGCCCATGGATTTGAGCGCGTCGTCGGAGTATTCGAAGGAGTCGGAGTAGATCTGGGTTTCTGGCAGGCCGTGGGCGTAGAACGCGTCCATGCCGGCTTTGATCATGGGCGGTGGGCCGCTCATATAGACGTCATAACCCGACAGGTCGGGGTACTGTTCGATGATGGCTTCGTGCACAAACCCGGTTCTACCCTGCCAGTTATCATCGGTCTGCGACTCGGAGAGCACCGGTGTGTATTTAAAGTTGTCGTGCTGTTCCAGCCAGGCATTGACCATGTCATCCATATACAAATCGCGGCGTGCCCGCACTCCGCAGAACAGGTGTATTGGTCGGTCCAGCTTGACGTAGAACGCGTGCTCCAGCATGCCTTTCAGGGGTGCAAACCCGGTACCGCCGCCCATCATGATGATCGGCCGGTCGGATTCTTCGCGAAGATAGAAACTGCCAAGCGGCCCTTCCAGACGCATCAGTTCCTTGACTTTCATGCCATCGAAAACATAGTCGCCAAATTGGCCATCCGGTACGTGCCTTATATGGAGTTCGATGAATTTGTCATCATGGGGCGCATTCGCGATCGAGAAGGCCCGGCGCTTGCCGTCTTTGAGCAGGAACTCGATGTATTGCCCGGCCAGAAACTGCAGTCTTTCTGTTTCCGGCAGTTTCAGTTGCAGCTTCATGATGTCGTGCGTCAACAGTTGCATCGTTTCCACGCGGCAGGGCAAGGTCTTGATCTCGAGATCGCGGCCGGTGCTGATTTCACGCACTTTGATCTCGACGTCGCTTTGCGGACGCGCCTGGCAAAACAGCGTCTTGCCGCGCTCGCTTTCCTCAAGAGCGACACCGCGCAATTCCTTGGCATAATCGACCTCGCCGGAGATCAACTCGCCCGCGCACTTGCCGCAGGCACCATTTCGGCATCCATAGGGCAAGCCGATACCCTGGCGCAGCGCCGCCTCGAGTATGGTCTCACCTGAGTCGACGCTGAATTCGTGACCGGTGGACGGCACAGTGACCTTGAAACTCATGTAAAATCTGTCCTGATTGAAATGCTGCTCATTTTCACACAATAAATTTTCCATATATACAACCTATTAGTGATGTTTTAAGCCAGAAATAGCCATGGCCAGAGTAAAAGTATTCAGTACCGGCATCTGCCCCATCTGCGAAAAAACCAAATCATTGCTCAGCAAGTGGGGTATACCCTACGAAGACGTGCGTATAGACAGTGACACAGCCGCACGCCGCGAGTTCACCAGGGTCACCAGGGGTGCGCGTACCGTGCCTCAAATCGCGATCGACGGCCAGTGGATCGGTGGCTTCACCGAGCTGACCGAGTTGCACATGGATGGCAAACTCGATGATCTGGTCGATTGATTAGGAGTTTTTCAGCACAATCTGCCTAATCATGTCGCAGGATAAAATACGTACTCTTTTCCTGATTGGCTGCTTTGGGTTGTTCTCCAATAACCTTGAGGCCCAGAACGTCTCGGTCGAGACCGCTGACGAAGCCGACAGGGAACGAATTGAGGAAACCTTCGCATGGAAAAACTCGAAACCCACGGTGACCGATTTCGATTGGGTGCAACTGGTCTCAGGTGAGTGGCTCAAAGGCGAGATCAAGAGTCTTTACAGTAAAAAGCTTCAGTTCGACAGCGACAAGCTGGATTTGCTGACACTGGACTGGGAAGACGTCAAGTATGTCGAAACCCATGTCCCGGGCAGCGCCAATATTGAGGGCCACGGCACCGTCTACGGTTTTTTTGTAATCGATCAGAAAAACATAGTCGTTACGCTAGGTGATGATGTGCAGGAATTTCAGCGTGCACGGCTGGTATCGTTCATTACCGGAGGTGAGGAAGAGTCGGATTACTGGTCGGCAAAGATTTCGCTCGGCCTGATTCTGCGAAGCGGCAACAATGAACAGGTAGACTATACTGCCCAAGGCAATATCAAGCGGCAGACGTCGTTTTCACGATTCACAGCTGATTACATCGGTAACATATCGAACACCCAGGATGTGGAGACCACGAACAATCACCGCGTCACTGCATCTCATGACCTTTTCAGATCGCAGCGTTTCTTCCTCCGTCCGATCTTTGCTGAGTATTTCACCGACAGGCTGTCCAATATAGACGCTCGGGTCACGATCGGTACCGGTTTCGGTTACACGATTATTGATACCAGCAGGACCAACTGGAATGTCGCTGGCGGTCCAGCATACCAGTCGACTCGCTTCATTTCTGTCCAACCGGGGGAAAACGACGAGGAAACCACGCTGGCTCTGGTCGTTTCAACTGATTACGATATCGAATTGACGAAAACGCTCGATTTTATTTTCAGTTACAGCACCACCTGGGGCAATGAAGCCTCGGGTGGATATACCCATCATCTGGTCACCACGTTTGAGAGTGAGATCATTGGGTCGCTCGATTTCGATGTATCGTTTATCTGGGATCGTATCAGCAATCCGACCGTTGCTGAGGACGGCACGATTCCGTTCAAAGACGACTATCAATTGATATTGGGCATCGGATATGAATATTGATCGATGCTGTTTGCCTCGAATGCACAATCTCTGCGCGGTTTGCGCAAGCCTCCAGAGATTGCCGCGTCGCTGTCGCTCCTCGCAGTGAACTTGGTCCTACCGTGCGTCCTGAACCAGACCGTAGGGTGCGCCGTGCGCACCGCGAATCTTCAGTTCGATAGCCGATTCCGGTGCGCACGGCGCACCCTACGATCTTGGGCAGGCGAAGACCAGCCTGAACCGCGATAGGCATGCTTGAAAACACACTTTGTTTTCGATGATCCGAGCTGTCTCAAACGGATCAACGCCTTATCAGTGAGCGACGCTGCATGGTGAGCAGTGCGGCTTACCTGCGTTCGCAAAGACGGGTGGATAATGCCGGGATCTTGCCGCCTTGGCCCAGGCTGTTCGTAGTACCGAGCGATGCGCTGTATAATTGCGTTCGCTGCGATCTTTTTGGCACAATCGACCCGTTTTCAGCCCAGACACCACAGGTAAACCATGACTTTTATTGAGGAATTTATCAAAAGAGAATCCTCGGCAGGGATCACGCTTATCTTCGTCACGCTGCTCGCGCTTCTGCTGAAGAACTCGCCGCTGTCCGAAATTTATAATATTTTTCTTCACACGCCGGTGGAGATTCGTTTTGGTGCCTTGCACATCGATAAGCCGCTGTATCTCTGGATCAACGATGGCTTGATGGCAATCTTCTTTTTGCTGATCGGACTTGAGGTCAAACGTGAAATCATCGAAGGCCATTTATCAAAAATATCGCAGGTGGTGCTACCCGGCATCGCTGCTGTGGGCGGTATGGTTGTCCCCGCGCTGTTTTACATTTATTTCAACGAGGACCAACCGATAGCCATGCAGGGCTGGGCGATCCCAACAGCAACCGATATCGCGTTTGCACTTGGCATATTGTCATTGCTAGGCAAACGCGTACCAGCATCGTTGAAGGTGTTTCTGCTGGCACTGGCGATTCTCGATGACCTGGGCGCAATCATTATCATCGCACTTTTCTATACGGTTGAGCTGTCGACCCTGTCGATAAGCATCGCACTACTGGCCATAGCCACGCTGATATTCATGAACCACCGCGGTGTGGTCAAAAAAGCGGCCTATTTTATCGTCGGCGTCGTGCTATGGGTCAGCGTGCTCAAATCCGGCGTACACGCGACGCTCGCAGGTGTTGCTCTGGCGTTCACGATTCCGCTGAAGTCGCGAGACAAGGAAGGCAACGAATTCTCGATCTCGAAGTCGATCGAGGAGGACCTGCATTTCTGGGTCGCATTCTTTGTGCTACCGATGTTCGCATTCGTGAATGCTGGTGTGGACCTGAGACAGGTCTCGTTCGAGAGCATGCTGGGCCCGGTCCCGCTCGGCATCATGGCCGGCCTTTTTCTGGGCAAGCAAATCGGCGTGTTCGGTTTCAGTTTCATCGCGATCAAACTCAAGCTCGCCTCCTTGCCGGCTCACGCAAACTGGCTGCAACTGTATGGCGTCTCTGTATTGACGGGTATCGGCTTCACGATGAGCCTGTTTGTTGACTCACTCGCTTTCAAGGATGACGCTTTGTACGAATATGCGGACAGGCTCGCGATCCTGTGCGCGTCATTCCTGTCCGGTATCGTCGGTTACCTGATTCTTCGATTCAGCAACAGTTCCGATAAAGAGATGCGCTACGAATGAAGCTTTTTGCCGGTGTGCTCACCATCGTCCTCGCGTTGCTGGCGCCAGCTACAACGGTCGCCGACGAAAAGGATACACTCGAGAGGCTCTCCAGGCAGATAGAAACCGTCAATTACAACCTGGAGCGTGGCAACTACAACCACGAAGATTTGGCAGCTTGGACGAAGATAACGATCAAGCTCGGCAGTGAAGCGACTGCCTGCATTGCAGACAACGAAGCCAAGATCAAGAAGCTGCAGGAGTCCATCGATGCCCTGGGCGAAAAAGCGGAAGATGAGACCAAGGCAGTAAGCAAGCCGCGAGCCGATCTGCAGGAAGACAAGGTGAAGATTGACACGATCCTGGCGCAGGGCACTCTTTCTCTGCAGAACAGCGAAACTGCCAATGAACATATTTCAGTGGCGGAGCAATCGTACTTCCAGGACAGATATCTGAGT
>JARFQK010000396.1 GCA_029287815.1 Gammaproteobacteria bacterium | reverse complement strand
GATCTGATTCCAGCGCGTTATATCGGCATGGACCGATATCAAGCGCGCAAACAAATCGTGGCAGACCTGGAAGCGGCGGGTCTACTCGAAAAGGTCGTCGATCACAAACTGATGGTACCCCGAGGAGACCGCTCCGGTGCGGTCATAGAACCCTATCTTACCGATCAGTGGTATGTCAGCGTCAAACCGTTGGCGGAACCGGCCATCGAGGCGGTTGAAATTGGATACATCAAGTTCGTGCCGAGTAACTGGAAAAACACCTATTTCGACTGGATGCGCAACATCGAAGATTGGTGCATTTCCAGACAGATCTGGTGGGGACACCGCATACCCGCTTGGTACGATGATGTGGGCAATGTCTACGTCGGACGCAATGCCGATGAAATACGCGCGAAGAACCAACTACCGGCGGACTTTCCGTTGAAACAGGATGAGGACGTGCTCGACACCTGGTTCTCTTCAGCACTCTGGCCTTTTTCCACGTTGGGCTGGCCGGAGAAAACGCCGGAACTCGAAGACTTTTATCCGACCAACGTGCTGGTGACCGGTTTTGATATCATTTTTTTCTGGGTCGCACGCATGATCATGATGGGTTTGAAGTTCATGGGCGATGTGCCTTTTCATGAGATATACATTCACGGTCTGGTACGCGACGCTGAAGGCCAGAAGATGTCAAAATCGAAAGGCAACGTGTTCGACCCGATCGATGTTGTCGACGGCATCGATTTGGGCGCACTGGTGGAGAAGCGCACCAGCGCCGTGATGCAGCCGCATCTGATCGAGCGCATCGAGAAGTTGACCCGCAAGAATTTCCCCGATGGCATCCCAGCATTCGGCACGGACGCTCTGCGCTTCACTTTTGCGGCCCTCGCAACCACCGGGCGTGATATCGTGCTCGCGCCTTCAAGGATCGAAGGCTATCGCAACTTCTGCAACAAGCTCTGGAACGCGACCCGCTACGTACTGATGCAGACCGAAAACAAGGATCTCGGCATAGACAACGATGACGTCGCGCTTTCGCTGGCCGATCGCTGGATAGTTTCGCGCTTGCAGCGCATCATCCAGAATGTCGAAAAGCACATCAGGAACTATCGCTTTGACCTCTATGCCCAGGAGCTCTACGCTTTCGTCTGGGAGGATTATTGTGACTGGTATCTCGAATTGTCCAAACCGGTGCTGTTCGATGAGAGCACCCCGCTTGCCGCACAACGTGGTACGCGACGGACATTGGTCAGCGTGCTGGAAGCCCTGCTTAGGCTAAACCACCCGATCATGCCTTTCATAACTGAAGAACTCTGGCAAAAAATCGCACCGCTGACCGGATACAGGATGAATCCAGAAGGCGATACGATCATGTTGCAACCGTTCCCGCAGAGTGATGCAAGCAAGATCGATGACGCTGCCGAGCAAGAACTCGAATGGGTAAAGGCCTTCATCAGCGGGGTGCGCAGGATTCGCTCGGAAATGGACATCCCACCTGGCAAAGCTTTACCTGTATTGCTCCAGAATGCAGGCCAACGGGACGTCGAGATTTTCAATCACAATGAAGCATTCATCAGAGCACTTGCAAAACTGGAAGCCATCCAATGGCTGGACAGCGGCAGCAAAGCGCCAGAGTCGGCCACTGCACTGGTCGGAGACATGCAGATTCTGATACCGCTCGCCGGTTTGATTGACAAACAGGCAGAGCTGGCACGTCTCGACAAGGAAATCAGCAAACTGACGGTCAATCTCGATAAAGGTAACGCCAAACTGCAGAACCCGAATTTTGTGAACAAGGCACCCGCCGCAGTTGTTGAGAAGGAGCGACAGCGTGTCGAGGAAATCGCCGGAGCCAAGCAACAGCTTGAGCGGCAGGCGGAGAAAATTCGCTCGCTTTGAGGCTTACTGCATTTTGGGCTTGCGCATCCCGGTATTGGCGCTGTAATCTGAGGCGATAACAGTCCGAATCAGAGTAACTGTATGCAAACGCCAGACAAGCACGAGCAAATTGTACGAACGCACGCCGGCCTGATTATCGGCGTCGTTCAGAGTATTCACAATCCTGACCTTAGACCGCAGATGGACCAGGCGCTGGCGATCTCGGAACAAAACGGCTGGGATAAACTGGTAGCAGCGATTCGAAAGATCATCGATGGCAGCAGGGACGAACACCTGTTGAATGGCCTGGACGAAGAGGACAGCGTGATCGTCACCGCTATTCTGCAGGGGCTGCAGGACCCGAACACCTTGCCCAAACCCGACGACAAAGCAGACGCAACCCTTGCGGCGCCAATGCTGGCCCATCTCATCAATGACGCACGACATGGTGATCATAATGCAGTCATCATGCTCGGCGGCATGGCTGAACAGATGTCCTTGCCCGGCGGCGACATGGCCAAAGTCGGTGCAATCCTCAAAGACCTGATCGACGGCGAACGTGATGTCGACAAGTTGTGCGACAAGGTCGGCCCGCAAGGTGAATCACTGATCGTGCAGATCCTGGATGAGCTGGGCAAACTCGAAGTCCATTGATTTCCTCGTAGCGGCATAGTCTGGATTTAACGCAAAGGCGCAAAGACGCAGAGGCCGCAGAGTGTCTTTAATCGGCGCGCCATTCGCGTCATTGCGAGGCGCGGCAGCGACGCGGCAATCTCCGGCAGTCGCGCGAACCCAGCGAGATTACAGGTTACCTCCTCGTAAACTGCCCCTGTCGGGGCCACACTTCGTGCGTTACACTCTCCAGGAGAAATTCGTGCTTCGCTGCACTCGCAGTGACATCGGTCTACCCCGGCCGAGCTTCGCTCAACAAAAAAATCTCTGCGGCCTCTGCGTCTTTGCGTTCAACCCAGTGCAGTGCCATCACGCGTAGATCCCGTGTTCGCGCGTTGCGAGAAAGCGGATTGCCGGCCATTTCTCCACGGTCATATCGAGATTGACACGGGTAGGCGCGATGTATGCAAGATCACCGGCATGGTCAAGCGCAAGATTGGCGCTATGCCGGTCTTTGAATTTCGCGAGCTCCCGGTCGTCATCGCACTCAATCCATCGTGCCGTCGTCACATTGATGGTTTCGAAACTGCAATCCACACCGTATTCGTCCTTGAGCCGGTGTTTGACGACTTCAAACTGCAGCACGCCCACCGCACCCAGTATCAGGTCATTATTGTTCAGCGGCCTGTAAAGCTGTGTTGCGCCCTCTTCGCATAGTTGAATCAGGCCTTTCTGCAGAGCCTTCATCTTCAGTGGATCACGAAGCTGCGCACGTCTAAAGAGCTCCGGAGCAAAGTTCGGTATCCCGGTGAAAACCAGATCCTCTCCCTGGGTGAATGTATCGCCAATACGCATCGTGCCGTGATTGTGTAATCCGATGATGTCACCGGTGTAGGCCTGATCAACGTGCTCCCGGTCTGACGCCATAAACGTCACCGCATCGGCAAGCTTGATGTCCTTGCCAATACGAACATGTCTGACTTTCATACCTTTTTGGTAGACACCGGAACAGATGCGCACGAATGCAATCCGATCCCTGTGGCCCGGATCCATGTTCGCTTGTATCTTGAAGACAAAGCCGGTGAATTTCTGCTCGTCGGGCGCGACAACACGGCTTTGGGTCTGGCGCTGCCGCGGCGGCGGCGCATATTCATCCAGCGCATCCAGCAATTCCCTGACCCCGAAATTATTGATACCGGAACCGAAGAAGACCGGCGTCAGTTCGCCACGGCTATAGGCATCCAGATCGAACACGTGACTGGCGCCTTTTACCAGTTCAACCTCGTCGCGCAACTGCTCGGCAACACCACCCAGCGTTTCATCGAGCTGCGCATTATCCAGCCCCTCGATCACATCGCCTCGCTGAACTTTGCCACCATGCGTTGCGGAGAACAGATGCACACTGTCCTCGACCAAGTTGAACACACCCTTGAACTGCTTACCCATGCCTATTGGCCAGGTAATCGGTGCGCATCGAATACTCAGGATCTCCTCGATCTCATCCATCAAATCAATCGGGTCTCGCGCCTCGCGGTCCATCTTGTTAACGAAAGTAATGATGGGCGTGCTGCGCAGCCGGCAAACGTCCATCAGCTTGACGGTTCGGTCTTCGACACCTTTGGCCGCGTCGATCACCATCAGAGCTGAATCAACCGCTGTCAGGGTGCGATAGGTATCCTCCGAGAAGTCGGCGTGGCCGGGCGTATCCAACAGGTTAATAATGCTGCTCTTGTAGGGAAACTGCATCACTGACGAGGTTACCGAGATACCCCGCTGCTTTTCCAACTCCATCCAGTCGGAGGTCGCATGTCTTGCCGCCTTCCGCCCTTTAACAGTGCCCGCCAATTGAATAGCCCCGCCGTACAGCAATAGCTTCTCAGTCAGTGTGGTTTTGCCCGCATCCGGGTGGGAAATGATCGCGAACGTCCGCCGCTTATTGACTTGTTCGAGGTATGACATGGGCGCTGCATTATACAGCCTTGGCTGCCAGTTTAAAGTCTCGGTTGGATACGGTGTTGGAAATAACGCGGAGGCCGCAGAGGCGCAGAGGACACAAAGATGCTTTTTGTTGGTCGCAACCAGCGGCGTCTCACGGGCAAGGTGCGCCGCGTAGATCCGTTCGACCGCGACAGAAGCGCCCGTCGCAAGCAGCCGAACCAAGGGCATATTCTGGCTTCTCGCCCAGTTCGAGAAAGAACCTATAATCCCTTACTAAATGACTATGCCAAAAACATAAAAAATCAACCATATTTCTCTGCGCCCTCTGCGCCTCTGCGGCCTTTGCGTTACCTTCGACGTCTATCCTAGATCCCGAGGTAAGGGTCGTGGTCGGTTATCAGGCTCTTGGCGAGAATCAGCGCATCTTCGCGGCCGTCGTGATCCGGGTAGTAGCCGACGCGCGTGCCCAGCTCGTGAAAGTCCGCAGAGCGATACAGCGCTATCGCAATAATATTCGATTGCCGTACCTCGAGCAGGATCGTATCGGCCCCTCCTTCCCGTGCGGTCTGCGTCAAATGATTGAGCATTCGACGTCCAATACCTCGATGCTGGAAATCCGGATGTACACACAGATTCAATACATGCGCCTCGGCGCCGTTGAGCATCACGATGCCGTAGGCAATAACGACACCGTGATCCTGGTATACCCAGCAGCTGTAGCCGACTCGCAGACAGTCGCGGAATATTCCGAGCGTCCATGGATGCTCGTAGGCTGCGATCTCTATATCGATGACCCTGCCCAAATCGTCACTGGTCATTTCTCGAATAGTGTCACCAGCCTGCATGCTTAACCAGTCAGGTTGAAATCGGCCCGGAGCTTAACAAGGATTTTAACTTGATCAAGTCTTGCCAGGACTTTCGTTTCGCGATCGGCTGACGCAACAGGTAAGCAGGATGATAACTGACGACCAGCGGCACACCATCGTAAGCGTGCAGTCTGCCGCGCAATTCTGCGAGGCTTTGATCCGTCTTCAGCAAATTGTGCGCAGCCACGCGTCCAAGCGCCAGGATTACATCTGGCCGAATCAGGGCTATTTGCTGATTCAACCATGGACTGCAGGCATCGGCTTCCTCTGGCCGGGGATCGCGGTTGTTCGGTGGGCGGCATTTGAGGATATTGGCAATATAGACCTGTTGCCGCTGCAAACCAATCGCGGCAAGCATCGCGTTCAACAACTGTCCGGCGCGCCCGACGAAGGGTTCCCCCTGCAAATCCTCATCGCAGCCAGGAGCTTCCCCGATAACCAGCAAGCTTGCATCTTTGTTGCCTACCCCAAAAACAGTCTGGGTACGTGATTGATGCAGCTGGCATTTACGACAGAGGGTAACAGCTTGCTCGAGTTGCTGCCAGCGCGTTTCGATGTTCTCGGCCCGGTCAGCCTCGACCTGAACGATCGGCTGCTCGTTGGCGAGCCACACCTGGATACCCATTTTATCCAGGTAATAGTGACGCATGGCTTCGACCAGATTGCCTCCGTCTGAATGCTCGTCGCCGCGGGACATCTGAATATTATCTGGAGAAACGCGGGCTAGCTCGCATTTGTCACCAGGATCACGGGAGCAGGCGCAGGATTCGTGTTCGTAAGCGCCGCTCTGGAGCGAAAACCGTAGCCATAGCTACGGTTTGAGTGAAGAGCAAGCTTAAGGACACGAAGACTAGCCTGAACCGTGATAGGCATGCTTGAAAAACACGCTGTATTTTCGATCATTCGGGTTTTCCCAAAATAGCCAATATTTTATCAGTACCCTACGCCGCCTGTTGAGAAATGCGGGCTAGACATCGCCGTGCTGAGGGTGCTCACGCGATTCCGAATGCAGCAATTTGTTCAGCGCGTTAATGTAGGCATTGGTCGAGGCGATAACAATATCGGTGTCCGCGCCCTGTCCGTTCACAATACGACCGGACTTCTCCAACCTTACGGTGACTTCACCCTGAGCGTCCGTACCACTGGTGATATTATTCACCGAGTACAGTTGCAGACGAGTATCGCTGTGCACGACCGATTCAATCGCGCGGAAAGCCGCATCCACAGGGCCGCTACCATCGGAGGTGGCCCTCACCTCTTTCCCATCAATCCAGAGCACGAGCGTTGCATTTGGCGTTTCACCGGTCTCCGAACAAACATGCAGACTGACAAGCTGGAACCGTTCATTTTCGATGGACCAGTTGCTGTCGGCGACGAGTGCCTGCAGGTCTTCGTCATAGACCTCGTGTTTTTTGTCCGCAAGATCCTTGAAACGCGAGAATGCCGCGTTGAGTTCGTGCTCTGAATTGAATACGACATTGAGCTCCTGCAGTCGGGTCTTGAATGCATTTCTGCCCGAGTGCTTGCCCAACACGATACGATTGGTCGCCCAGCCAACGTCCTGGGCACGCATGATTTCGTAGGTTTCCCTGCTTTTGAGCACGCCATCCTGATGGATACCGGACTCGTGAGCGAAGGCGTTGGCCCCGACAATGGCCTTGTTTGGCTGAACCGGGAATCCGGTGATTCCCGAGACCAGGCGGGAGCAGGGTACGATTTGCGTCGTATCGAGCGACGTATCGCAGCTGAAGATATCCTGCCGAGTGCGTACGGCCATCACAACTTCCTCGAGTGATGCATTGCCTGCACGCTCACCGAGCCCGTTGATCGTGCACTCGACCTGTCGAGCACCATTGAGTACTGCGGCGAGCGAATTACCGACCGCAAGTCCGAGGTCATTATGACAATGCACCGAAAATATTGCCTTGTCCGAATTGGGTATGCGTTTTCGCAGATTGCCGATTAACTCACCGAACTGGTAAGGAATGTTGTAACCAACGGTATCGGGTATGTTTATCGTGGTCGCACCGGCATCGATGACCGCCTCGATGATTCTGCACAGAAAATCCAGTTCGGAGCGTCCGGCATCCTCAGGTGAGAACTCGACATCATCGGTGAACGTGCGCGCGAGTTTGACCGATTTCACCGCCTGTTCGACGACCTGATCAGGCTGCATCCGCAGTTTCTTCTCCATATGAATCGGTGACGTGGCGATGAACGTGTGAATCCGAGCTGCATTGGCATGCCGCAGCGCCTCGCCGGCGCGCTCAATATCCTTGTCGAGCGCACGTGCCAGGCCGCAGACCCTGCTTTCCTCAATTGCTTCGGCGACAGCTTTGACCGACTCAAAATCACCCTGGCTCGCGATTGGAAAACCGGCCTCGATGACGTCGACCCGCATGCGTTCGAGCGCCCTGGCAATGCGCACTTT
>JARFQK010000264.1 GCA_029287815.1 Gammaproteobacteria bacterium | reverse complement strand
GCCACGGCCCCGCCCTTGCGCACGTAGTCATGACTGGTGCGGATGCCGCGACTGCCACCAGTCGCGAAAGCGCCCCAGACCCGGTCGCGGGCCAGGCTCTGCCCGGGGCTCGGATACTCCGTGGTGACTTTCGACCAGTCGCACTCGAGCTCCTCGGCCACCAGCTGAGCCAGACCAGTCAGCGTGCCCTGCCCCATCTCGGAACGGGCGATGCGGATGATCACGGTATCGTCGGGCTCGATGACCACCCAGGCGTTGATCTCAGGGATTGTTGCCGTAGTTTCAGCCGCGAAGGCCTTGTTGTTGGGCGGCAGGCTAAGACCCAGTGCGAAGCCGGTGCCGGTCAAGCCGGTGTGGATCAGGAATTCACGCCGGGAAACGTTGATGCGTTCTTTCTTCATCAGGCCTTCTCCTGCTGCATGATTTGAGCAGCGCGCTTGATGCCCTGTCGCACGCGGGCATAGGTGCCGCAGCGACAGATGTTTGGGATGCCGGCATCGATGGCCGCGTCATCGGGATTCGGGTCGCTGCTGAGCAACGCGGCCGCGCTCATGATCATGCCGGGTATGCAGTAGCCGCACTGCGGCGTGTCGAGCTCGACGAAGGCCTGCTGCAGCGGGTTGCTGCCGTCTTCGGAAAGGCCCTCGATGGTGACGATGTCATCGTTAGCGTTCACGCTGTCGACGGTGACCATGCACGATGGCACCGCTTCGCCGTCGATCAGCACCATGCAGGCGCCGCACTGACCGATGCCGCAGCCGTATTTGCTGCCGGTCAGCCCGAGTTGCTCGCGCAGCACCCATAGCAGCGGGGTGTCATTTTCTACCGGGATATCGACGATGGCGCCGTTGATCTTCAGTTTTGCCATGGGTGGTTCTTCCTTATGGTGGCCGCTGGTGCGCACGGCGCACCCTACCTGCGTGTTTTCGTAGTCGGCAGGCTGCCATGTTGCGGGGGCCTGCCCTTGCAGTTTATTTTGCCTATTGGGTGTTACGGTTTACGGTTAGGCGAATCGTTTCGAACTTACTTTAACGCCGAATGGCTTGGATTTCATTAGCCAATTACGTAACAGATCCAGTATTGACGATCCAAGGCTCAATCGTGTCGACGCCGATTGAGCTGAGCTGCGCTTGATCCAGCCGATTTCAATAGGATCGGGTCAGAAAGAAATGGCGCTCACTTGAGCGAAATCTCGACTCCGCCGTGATTGCGAGCGAAGCGAGGCAGGCGCTGGATTCTCGCGAGACTGACAGAGATTGCCGCGCCGCTATCGCTCCTCGCAATGACGCGTCTCCGATCGATTTATGCTTTAGAAGCTCTGAATAATTCATCCCTGAATTATCAGAGCACGGTAGACATAACATGCGATTGTCTGTTTCCTTCCATTTTCAATCGCTCAAGGCGATAACGAAATGCGGCGCATCCGTGCACCGCGGAAACTCTGAATAAACAAAGCTTCTTGGAGTGAGCATCATCCCGATCTGACCGTTTTAGTCTTTTCGTTTAACATAAACGTCTCGTTCTGTTCTCGAAAAGGCGTTCAGTCATGGGCGATGGTATCCGGGTGTTGATTCTCGGAACCGGGCAGATGGGGTCCGGCATTGCGCGCCTGGTGCTGGAAAAACAGGGGCTGCAGCTCGTTGGCGCCTATGGCAGAAGGAAGGAGCGCGCCGGCATCGATCTGGGCCCGGCGATAGGGCTCGAACGTGATCTTGGCATTGCTGTCGCGGGCGATTTTTCGGCCGCAGCGCAACAGCGGGGCAAAGTGCACGATGTGATACTCAGTGTCGATCTGGGTGATCTGCGTGAAGGCATCTGGCCCGACGATCTGATGCCTTTTGCCTGGGAGGTGACGAAAATGCCCGGTATTCGGATCAAAGGGCTGGGCACCAACCTGGCCTGCTTCGCCGGCGTCGTGCCCAACGAAGACAATATGAACCGGCTGGTAGAACGTGCCACCGAGCTGGAACGCCGCTTTGGCATCCGGCTGGACTGTATCTCCGGCGCCAACTCCAGCGGACTCGAACTGATTGCGGCTGGCGTTATGCCGTCACGGGTCAGTCATGCACGTATCGGCGAGGCCATTCTGTTGGGGCGCGAGACCACGCATCGCAAGCCTTGGCCGGACACCTGTCAGCATGCCTTCGTTCTGCATGCTGAGGTACTGCAACTGAAAAAGAAACCGTCGGTTCCATTCGGGCCACGCGGTGAAGACGCATTCGGCAAGCGGCCCGAGTTTGAACAACGCGGTGAGGTGTTGCGTGCCTTATTGAACGTCGGCCGTGAAGACATCGATGCCGAGGGACTGACACCACGCGACACGGGTGCGGTCATACTGGGTGCGTCCAGCGGCTATCTCAACGTTCAAAGCGCTTGCCGCGATGGCCACACGTTACCGCATCGAACTGTGCCACATGGCCAACCGTGCGGCGATTTTCGACCTGCCCGATGCGCGCTTCCATGCCGCAAGGCCTGGGATCGCAGTCTATGGCCTGCGTCCTTCCGCGACCATTCAGAACCCTGAGGTGGCGCACCTCAGGTCCGTGCTCGAATGGAAAAGCCGGATCACGTTTCTGAAGGAAGTCCCAGCAGGTACCGGTTTGAGTTATGGACACATGTACACAACCCAACGGCCGTCGCTGATTGCGACCCTTCCGATCGGTTATGGCGATGGGCTGAGTCGGAATCTTTCCGGCAGAATCGTTGTCCTGGTCGGCGGTCTGCGCTGTCCGCAGGTTGGGCGTATCACGATGGATATGTGCCTGGTCGATGTGACTGCGCTGCGTGAACGCGTCAAACTCGGTGATGAAGCTGTTATCATTGACGTCCAGCAGGCAGCGCAGATCACGGCGGATGAACTGGCGCAGACACTGGGGACGATCAATTACGAGATTGTTACTGCGATCGCGGATAGGGTTCCATGCATTGCCGTGAACGCGCAGGAGAACTGAACCGAATGATGCGCCCGCCTTCGTTCATAACGCGAACCAAGTTGACGTTACGGTCTTACTGGATGACACCATGTCGGTCGATCTGAAAAACCGGAATTTTCTGACACTGCTGGATTTTGCACCAGAGGAAATCCGCTTTCTGCTGGATCTTGCCAGAGAACTAAAGCTTGCTAAATATGCCGGAACCGAACAGCAGCGGCTCAAGGGTAAGAATATCGCTCTGATCTTCGAGAAAACATCAACACGCACACGCTGCGCGTTCGAGGTCGCTGCTTATGATCAGGGCGCAAATGTGACCTATCTCGGACCCAGCGGCTCACAAATCGGCACGAAGGAATCAATCAAAGATACTGCGCGCGTACTGGCGAGGATGTACGATGGTATCGAATACCGCGGTTTCGACCAGGCCATGGCCGAAGAACTGGGACGGCACGGTGTGCCGGTCTGGAACGGCCTGACCGACCAGTTTCACCCCACTCAGGTGCTGGCGGATCTGCTCACGATGCAAGAGCATGCGAATAAGCCGCTGGATGAAATCGCTTTTTGTTTCACCGGCGATGGCCACAGCAACATGGCTGCCTCGCTGCTGGCCAGTGCCGCGATCATGGGCATGGATTTCCGACTGGCAGCACCAAAGGCGCGCCAGCCCGATCCTGCGCTGATTGCGAGCTGTCGGCAGCCGCTCGGTCAGAGTCGCGGCCACATTGCGATTACAGAGGATCTGGACAGTGCGGTTGCCGATGTTGATTTCATTTATACCGACGTCTGGGTGTCGATGGGAGAAGCGGAAGCGATCTGGCAGGAACGCATCGAGCTGTTGAAGCCCTACCAGGTCAATCAGTCCCTCATCAAGCAGAGCCGCAATCCCGCTGTGAAGTTCATGCACTGCCTGCCGGCCTTTCATGATCGCGAAACGCAGATCGGTGAAGAGATCTACCGCAAGTTTGGGCTGAATTGCATGGAAGTGACCGATGAGGTCTTCGAATCGCCTGCCTCGATCGTTTTCGACCAGGCGGAAAACCGGCTGCATACGATCAAGGCTGTCATGGTCGCGACATTGGAGGACTCAGGATGAGAATCGTAGTCGCGTTGGGCGGGAATGCATTGCTTCGCAACGGCGAGGCGCCGACGGCGGAGAACCAGCGCAGCAACATCAACATCGCCGCCAAGGCGCTAGCACCGATTGCGCGTGAACATGATCTTGTTATTTCCCATGGCAACGGTCCACAGGTCGGCTTGCTCGCGTTGCAAGGGGCGGCCTACAGCGAGGGCGAGGCTTATCCGCTGGATATCCTCGATGCCGAAACAGAAGGCATGATCGGTTATCTGATCGAGCAGGAACTGGTCAATTTGCTTCCCGCTGACCGGCCTTGTGCAACGCTGCTCACCCAGATCGAAGTAGATCCGAAAGATCCGGCTTTTGTTCAGCCGACCAAACCGATCGGACCGTTCTACAGCGAATCCGAAGCGAACAGGCTGGCCCGAGAGCGCGGCTGGAGCATCGCCCCGGATCGCGCGTGCTACCGTCGTGTCGTCGCCTCGCCCCGACCGAAACGTATTTTTGAACAGCACGCCATCGAACTGCTTGTCAATCAGGGTGTCGTCGTTATCTGTGCAGGTGGCGGCGGGATACCCACGGTACAGCGCGCGGATGGCAGCTTGATCGGTGTTGAGGCGGTGATCGACAAAGATTTGGCCAGTTCGCTGCTGGCACGGCAACTGAGGGCCGATGCGCTGGTGATGCTAACCGATGTCGATGCGGTCTATGAAGCCTGGATGGCACCGGAGGCCCGCGCTTTTGCCCGCGTTTCACCGCGAGCACTCAACGACTATGCTTTCGCACCGGGTTCGATGGCACCCAAGGTCGAGGCTGGCTGTGAATTTGTTGAGCAAACCGGTGGCATCGCCGGCATTGGGCAGCTCAATGACGCGGCAAAGATTCTCACTGGTGAAGCAGGAACCGTGATCGCAGCGGATGTGAGCGCGACAAGATGGCGGGATTGATGTTGGCTGGCGAAGCCTCTGCGCATCCGCCCTCGCGCAATCTCCGCTATAGCAGCGATTTCGCGTGCAAAAACGAGTCAACCAGCCCGCCCAATCCCGGCTTGCCCACTTCGGCGAATTCGTAACGGGCTCGGATCACGGGCTTGTCGATTTCAATCAGCGCAGCAAGATCGCAGGGTGTTGCCGAGACTACCACATCGGCGTCGGCGGCATTGATGGTCTCCCTCAGCGCCTGAAGCTGCGAGGGGTGGTAGCCTACAGCGGGTAAGACGCTGCCGATATGTCGGTACTTGCGATAGACCTCTGCAATGTCGTCAACCGCAAAGCGGCGCGGGTCGATGATCTGTGCTGCCTGAGCCTGGGTCGCGGCGACGAAGCCGGCGCCGTAGGGCATGTCGCCGTGCGTGACCGTGGGACCATCCTCGACGACGAGCACGCGTTTACCGCACACCTTTGCCGCATCCTCCAGGTTTACCGGCGAAGCGCCCCTAACAATCGGCGCCTTCGGATTAATCAGATGCGCGGACTCTGTGACACTCTGGATGTCCGCATCGGATGCCGAGTTCACCTTCGCAATCAGGATGATGTCAGCCATGCGCAGCACCGCTTCGCCCGGGTGATGGGTGGTTTCGTTGCGTGGTCTTAGCGGATCGACCAGTACAATGTGTAGATCGGGGCGAACGAAGGAAAAATCGTTGTTGCCACCATCCCACAGAACGATATCGGCCTCCGTTTCGGCACGTGCAACGATCTCTGCGTAATCGACACCTGCATAGACAATATTGCCGAGTGCAATATGCGGCTCGTATTCCTCGCGCTCTTCGATGGTGCAATTGGCAGCGTCAAGGTCTTCACTGCAAGTGAATCGCTGGACTGCCTGACGCTGGAGGTCTCCGTAGGGCATCGGGTGGCGAATCACTGCTACCGTCAGCCCGTGCTCTTTAAGGTGCCTTGAAAGCCAGCGGGTTGTCTGCGATTTGCCACAGCCGGTGCGCACCGCGCAACAGGCGATCACCGGGACCGCGGCTTGCAGCATTGTCTGTTTTGGCCCCAATAATATGAAGTCGGCGCCGCTGGCCAACGCGATGGATGCGCTGTGCATAACCTGATCGTGGGTAACATCGCTGTAGGCAAAGACAACCGCATCGATGCGCTTGTCTTTGCACAGCTTCTCAAGCCTGGCCTCTTCGACAACAGGTATGCCATCAGGATAAAGACCGCCAGCCAACGCAGCCGGATAAGCACGCCCGGCAATCTCGGGTATCTGCGTGGCAGTGAACGCGACGACTTCAACGGATGGATCGTTGCGATACACCACATTGAAATTATGAAAATCACGCCCCGCGGCGCCCATGATGACGACGCGTATTCGTCGGTCTTGTTCAGTCATTCGCCTTCGCCTGTCAATGTCAATAAAAAACCGGGTCAGAGAGCAATTGTGTCTGTGATTAGAGCTAAATGCGCTCCGACCCGCGCGGCACTTACTTAAGGAAGCTCTGAATAATTCATCCCTGAATTATCAGAGCACGGGAAACACAAAATGCGATTTTCTGTTTCCCTCCATTTTCAATCGCTTAAGGCGATCGAAAATGGCGGCGCGTCCGTGCGCCGCGGAAACTCTGAATTAATCAGAGTCTACTTAAGCACGAACAACAGCAAAACTGCGTCACCGCGAGCGGCAGCGCGACGATCTTTTGCACCCTAGCCCGCATTTCTCACCAGGATCACGGGAGCAGGCGCAGGAATAAGCCCGCCTGTCTCACCAGATGGACGAGCCCTCACTTGATCTTTGAATGCACAAAGCATTTTGCTCAGTCGGCAATACACACGGTTAGTCCACTCCTTCGCATAATCCTTTGTGCATCCAAATCTCGGCGCCATCATCTCGCCCCCTGGTGAGACAGGCGGGCTGGTGTTCGTAAGCGCCGCTCTGGAGCGAAAAGCGTAGCCATCGCTACGGTTTGAGTGTAGAGACCGTAGGGTGCGCCATGCGCACCGCGCATCTTCAGTTCGGTGGCCGGTTCTGGTGCGCACGGCACACCCTACGATCTTGGGCAGGCGAAGACCAGCCTGAACCGTGATAGGCACTGTTGAAAAACACGGTGTATTTTCGATCATTCGAGTTCTCTCAAAAGAGCCAATGCCTTACCAGTTCTCGACGCCGCCTGGTGAGAAATGCGGGCTAGCGCCACCCCGAAAGCCACTGCTTCGCTCGTCGCAACGACTGCAGAGGCCGTACTTTTGCTTCAGTAAGCGCCATCTCTCTGACCCCATCTTCGTGAACGATATTACCCTGCTCACAGCGGGTATTTTGTTGCAGGTATCGCGTTTAGGATGTCGAAACGATTCTAAGAATTCAAGTGTTCGGCCATGTCCTTTGTCGGTTCATCCAGAGATATTGCCCTCTACCTGGCAACGCTGATGCTGATGCTGCCCGTCGCTGGCATGGCGGACTCAAAGCCCGCGTCGACCTGGCGAAACACTCTGACAGCAGCCTATGCGTGGCAGGGTGAAAGCGATCTGGACGGAGGGGGGAACGTCCGCGTGGATCGGGGCGTTGCGCAGTTTGAAACCTCCAAACGCGTCGGTAAGCAATGGTTCGCCGGCTTCTCGATTGGCTACGGTGAAGATCGCTATCGTTTCAACGGCACGAGCGATGCTTTTTCACCCTGGCAGGATATCCGTACACTCCAGTTCGGCCTGCCGCTGCGCTATGTGGTCAACAAGACCTGGGTGTTGTTTGGCTTGCCGGTGTTGAGATACTCGGCGGAAAACGGGGCCAGCCTGGGTGATGGCCGCGAATACGGTGTGATCGCCGGAGCCAGTTATCGTTTCAGTGACAGATTGAGCATCGGCCCGGGGCTGGGTGGCTTCAAGGGAGTCGGCAATGAAGATGACCTGTTCCCAGTGCTTTTCATCAGGTGGCGTATGACCGATACACTCTCGCTCGAGACCGGCCGAGGCCTGGCCGCAACGCGCGGTCCCGGTCTCGCCCTGAAGTGGAAACCGCTGGTTCAGTGGGAATTCGGGCTTGCCGCCCGTTATGAAAAGTCTCGCTTCCGACTGGCCGATGACGCTGCCAACATCGGTCAGGACAAAGCGGTGCCGATTATCGCGACGGCGGCCTGGCAGTTGAAGCCGGCGTTGAGCTTGACCGCGCTTGCAGGTGTGGAGGCTTCCGGCGTACTCCGCGTTGAGGACAACACCGGCGCTTTCATCGCTGAGCAATCCTACAGCACCGCACCGATCGTCGGGCTCGTGGCATCGGTGCAGTTCTAGCGCGCATTTCTCACTGGGCGGGCTGACTCCCGCGCCTGCTTCCGTGATCCTGGTCAGAAATGTGGGCTAGTAAGCGACCCTTTTTTAGATTTCTTTACAAGAAGACCGCCGCTCTTGACTATAATTTGATCATACGATCGGCAGCAGCGATAGGCAATGGAATCGATTTTCCTTCGCTGCTGGCATTTTTTTGCGGGAATGATGCGGCATTGCAACGGTGGTGCCGTCACGGACTGTACTTTGGTGATTTAGACCCAGTATTGCTGTATCATCCCATGAGAATGGAGCAACTTGATGAATAGACTTGTCGCGCTCTTGGTTATTGTGGCTTCCGCGTGGGCCACGCCCTGGGCTCTCGCCGACGCCGAGCAGCAGCAGATTCCAATGCAGACCTACGGTGCTCGCACCTACTATATTGAGTCTGAGATTCCGGGTGCCGGGCATTTTTCCATGCTGGTAGATACCGGTTCTGCCTACTCCGTGATCAACGAAAAGACACTGGCCAGCCTCACCAGCGCAGGCCGGGCGCAGTTTGTCAAGAAATTAGTCGGCACCATGGCCGATGGATCCGAACGAGTCATTGAACTTTATCGCATTTCAGCGATAAATCTCGGCGGAAACTGCCTGATCGAGGATGTCCATGCAGCCATTCTTCCCGGCAAAGCGCGGCAAATCATCGGCATTTCGACACTCATGAGGACAGCACCGTTTGCGATGTCATTCGATCCGCCGATGCTGTCGCTTAACCAGTGTGTACCGCAAGTGCAACAGGCCAGCCTTGAGCTTGCGGAAATAGCAGATGAGGCGACAGATTAGCCCAAGCGGGCATAATTTGTCCGAAAACCATTCTACGCGGGTTTTGAGCATAAGCGCTCCATTTCAGAAAAGAAGAAAGGAAGCCCGTTCACGGGCTTCCTCAGAGCACAGGCTCAGGCTCCAAAAAACTACTCGGGAGGCATCTGCTGCATATTCTGCTGTTGTTGCATTTCCCGGACTTCCATTTTCGCGAATTCCGCTTGATCGATCATGCCGTCAGCATTCGCATCCAGCGCAGTCCACTGCGCGCTCAAAGCTGGCGATGCGGCAGCTTCTTCCGCGCTGATCATTCCATCCTGATTCGCATCAAAATCTTTGTAGGACATTTTATCGCCAGCGACAACGGAACCAGAAACCATCAACGCAAGTGTCGCAAGAACTAAATTTTTATTCATCTATAACTCCCCTTAGTTTGTATTGAGATAGTAAAACACTGACGAGACTTTTGACTCATCACCGTAAACCTTAAAGCACAAGGCGTGCCAACCATGCCCTGCTGCTATCTTTCAGCAGCTTAGCCCTGACCCTCTGGCGCTATCACCCGCGAAAGTGTCGCTTCACGGCGACAGGGGTGAACGCATTTTCAGCCAAAAGCGCGCTGCAATCAGCGTCTCGGGCTGTCGCTATTTGGCGACATTGAATGGTAGGAAAATGTTGATCAAAAACGCCATCGTTGCGATAAACTGAGCGTTCCCGCATTGCCCAGTCACCAGCGAGTTCACAATTTGCGCTTCACCATAGCAACTTCAGTCAAGCAATTGATATTGATAGGGTATTTGCTGGTTGCGCTGCCTTTGACGATCGCCTTGGTGAGCACCTTCTACCAGGTCGATTCGCTGTCAAAACAAATGCAGGACACCTTGGCTGAGACATCATCAGCCACAGAGTCCAGCCGCATCATCATTTCGCAAGTGCTCAATCTGGAACGAACCGCTGGGCAATACGGGGTCTTGCGGGAAGCCACGCTGTTACAACGCTACCAGATCCAGCGTGAACAGTTACTGGGCACCATTCGAGAGTTTCGCGAGAACCAGCTGGACACGGTCATTTTGCAGCGCATTGCTCGCCTGATCACTGCGGAAGAACAGCTTTATCAGGAGCTGCAGCGCGCCGCCAAAGATCAGAAGGGAACCATTGAGCTGAGCCACTTGTCAGATCTGTCGGCTTTGATCGGCGACCTGCCCGCTGAAGTCGACCGCAACATTGGCGACACAAGCGCGGCAATGAGCAAGCGCATACGAAGCGTTGAGCGCATGTTGCTACTACAGGTCGTGGCCTTGATACCACTGGCGTTAGTGATCGCCACCATTTTTAGTGTTTTGATCACTCGCCCGCTGCGCCAGCTGGGCCAGACTATCAACGAACTGGGGAGCGCCAACTTCACTAGTGCCGTCAATGTCAATGGACCGCACGACATTCAGCAGCTGGGTCGCAGGCTCGATTGGCTGAGGCAACAGCTGGCTGAGTTGGATCAGCAAAAGCTGGTCTTTTTGCAACACGTGTCGCACGAACTGAAAACACCGCTGACAGCGATACGCGAGGGCATTGCATTGTTGCAAGATCGCGTCGCTGGCCCACTGACTTTTGAACAAGCAGAAATCGTCGATATACTGCACACGAACGACCTGCAGCTGCAAAAAGAGGTTGAAGCGTTACTGGATTTTAATTTAGCCTTGAATCAGGAGAAACCCAACGATGCGGAGATGATAGCTTTCGATCAACTGATTCAAGACACGGTTGCCAAGCACCAGCTGGAGTTCAAGTCCAGATCTATTACGATAAACGCCGACCTGGCGAAGATAAGACTGAAGGGGGATAAGGTGCAATTGACGAGCGTCATCGACAACTTGTTATCGAACGCGATCAAGCATTCGCCAAAAGACTCTCGCATCAAGATTTCATTGATCGAAAATCAACAGAACGCTCAGCTTGACGTTATCGACGATGGACCTGGGATAGATCAGGCCGATCAGCAGCGGATATTTGAGCCCTTCTATCAAGGCAGCCATGCACAACAAGGCTCGGTCTCTGGCACAGGCCTGGGGTTGGCGATCGCCAGTCGCTACGTGCTGCTTCACCATGGATCGATCAACGTGATCAACTCGACAAATGGCGCCCATTTTCGCGTGAATCTACCGCTTCGAACACCAGGACTTGCACATGCGCTCGAATAAGGTCAAAGCTATGTGCAGTATAGTGGTTTGCATCTCGATTCTGCAGGCAAGCTGCGCGCCGAGCATGCGCAAAGATGAGCAAGTGCCCCTTCAAACGGGTGCAGCAAACACCCGGCCACAGGCCTGTGGTGACCCCTTAATTTACTTCAGCAAATTGGCCGCGCAGACCAATGGAGAATTAACCAAAACAGCGAAGCCGCCCTTATCAATGGACGACAGCACGAATGTCTGTCGCAAGCTCCACAAGGCTATCTTTCTCAGCATGCCAGACAATGAGCAGCAAGATGATGTAGAAGCGCTCAAGTTGCTACAAGAACTGGAACGCACCGGCGCGCTCTCGGGTCACGACCTGCTGCTCAGTAACATGTTGTTGCGGCACGTCTCTCAGCGCCAGGATTTGCGCGCAAAGATTGCCGCTCAAAACGAACGTTTGGACGAGGTCGAGACGAAGAATACTGTATTACTCAACCGGATCACAATCTTGCAGTCACAACTCGATCAGCTGAAAAACATCGAAGTTGAAATCGATAAGAAAGAACGCTCTTTAACCAACCCAATCTCCGAATAAAAGATTATGGCGCCATACAAAATCCTATTGGTCGACGATGATATCAGCCTGTTAAAGTTGCTCTCTATACGTTTGAAAAGCTCCGGTTATGAGATAGAAACCGCCGAAAACGCACATCAGGCTCTAGCTCGCCTAGCGTTTTTCCAACCGCACCTGGTGATTACAGATCTGCGGATGGGCGACATGAATGGACTGGCTTTATTCGATCGTGTCTATCAGCAGTACCCTTCGTTACCTGTAATCTTATTGACCGCTCATGGCACGATCGCCGGTGCCGTCGATGCGACGCGCAAGGGCGTATTCAGTTATTTGACCAAACCTTTTGACAGCCAGCAGCTGCTCACCGAGATCCAGGAGGCCCTGCAGCATACCCCTACTCTCAACGCTGATGACGAGGATCTCACTGATCAGTCCTGGCGCGCGGGAATCATCACCCAAAGCCGGATCATGGAGGAACTGCTAAAGCAAGTCCAACGACTTGCAAGGTCCGATGTGAGTATTCTGCTTCAAGGCGCTAGCGGAACGGGCAAGGAACTGCTCGCGCAAGCCATTCACAAAGCCAGCCCACGCAGCGAGAATCCCTTCGTGGCGATCAACTGTGCAGCGATTCCGGCCAATCTTCTGGAGTCGGAGCTATTCGGCCACAAAAAAGGGTCTTTTACCGGAGCCGACAAAAACCATACCGGCATGATCGAAACGGCCAACCAGGGTTCATTGTTTCTGGATGAAATCGGCGACATGCCGCTCGAATTTCAAGCCAAATTATTGCGTGTGTTGGAACAGCGTACTGTACGCCCG
>JARFQK010000032.1 GCA_029287815.1 Gammaproteobacteria bacterium | reverse complement strand
CAGTTCGCTGATCGTTGTGATGAATGCGTTGCGACTGCAGTCAGAGCAGCGCGACAAAGCCTGATCTCCGAGCGCGGCTGCGGCCTGCTTTCAAAAATCATTAGATTCTAATATAAGGACATTAAGTCCAATAAAATCAATGAGAAACTGACAATCTGGCATAAAAAAGCGAACGAAATGTTAATTTATGCCGAATCCGCTCAAAAATGCAATTAAGCCTTTGACGCGGGTGGTAATTATGATTTAGAGTGAGGAAGATATATCGCGGCCAATGTGTGGCAATGTGTTGATCAGTCGTCTGTCACCGTTCCTGGTATCAGGTTGTCAGCGTGCTTTACACAGCTTGCTGACGTCGATGGGCAGTTGTTATGCGTCGGTCGTTCAAATGAATTTCTTAACAATGGAAACTAGAGGAGAGACCACATGCCTGCTAGAAAGACGCATGCTTTGTTTTTTGGTTCGGTGCTCTTGCTTGGTAGTTCACAGCTGATGGCTGGGCCGAGCGCGAGCATGCTGGCAAACACTTGTGCCGGTTGCCATGGTACCAACGGTATCAGTGTGGGACCTGCTGCCCCAACGATTGCAGGCAAGTCCGCCGAATACATCAAAGAGGTCATGGACGAATACAAGTTCGGCGATCGCCATGCCACCATCATGAATCGGATAGCCAAGGGGTATACCGATGAAGAGATCGCATTGATGGCTGATTACTATGCCGCCTTGCCTTTCGAGAGCGCGGCATCAAAGCAAGAGTTTGACTCCGCCAAGGTCGAGGCTGGCGCCAAGGTCTACAAGAAGAACTGCGCCAAGTGCCATGATGAAAACGGCTCGTTGCCGGATGACGATTCCGGTATCCTGGCGGGTCAATGGCTACCCTACCTGCAGTTCACCATGGCAGATTACCGGGCTGGCCGCAGCGAGATGCCGAAGAAGATGAGAAAGAAAGTCGAGAAGTTGAGCGACGAAGAAATCGAATCCGTACTGCAGTTCTTCGCCAGCCAGGAATAAGAGAGGTAAACCATGAAAAAGCTTAATCGTAGAGATTTCATCAAGGTCGCTGGCACAACGGCCGCAGTCAGCGCGCTTGGATTCCCGCATATTTCATCGGCTGCGGCGAAAAAAGTCGTCATCGTCGGTGGCGGCACCGGTGGCGCGACTTGCGCGAAGTACATCCGCATGGCTGATTCGTCGATCGACGTCACCGTGATCGAGCCGAATAAAGAATACTACACCTGTTATTTGAGCAACGAGGTGCTCGGTGGCGCGCGTGGTATCGAGTCGATCAAGTTCGGCTATGATGGCCTGCGCAAGCATGGCGTCAATGTCGTGCACGACACCGTGACCGGCATCGATGTCGCGGCACGCAAGGTCAGCACCAAGGGTGGTCAAAGCTTCAGTTATGATCGCTGTGTAGTCGCACCGGGCATTTCTTTCAAGGACAACATCGAAGGCTATGATGTGGCTATGCACGAAAAGATGCCGCATGCCTGGAAGGCGGGTGATCAGACCATGATTCTGCGCAAGCAACTGGAGGCGATGGCCGACGGCGGCACCGTTCTGCTGGCACCACCGCCGAATCCATTCCGTTGTCCGCCTGGGCCGTATGAACGCGCTTGCCAGATCGCGAACTACCTTAAAACCACCAAGCCAAAATCGAAGCTGCTGATCGTTGATGCCAAAGACAAGTTTTCGAAGCAGAAACTGTTCACCCAGGCTTTCGATCGCTACTACAAGGACATCATCGAGTGGGTGCCTGCCAAGGACACCGGCGGTGGCGTTAAGAGCGTCGCCGGCGGCACCGTCAAGACCGGCGATGGCAATGCCCACAAAGCCGCTGTGTACAACATTATTCCGGCGCAGCAAGCCGGTGCAATCGCACAATCGGCTGGCCTGGCCGATGACAGCGGCTGGTGCCCTGTCGACCATAAGACGTTCGAGTCGACCATCCACAAGGGTGTCCATGTGATCGGTGACGCGGCAATAGCGGCACCTCTGCCCAAATCGGGTTATGCTGCCAACTCGGAAGCCAAGGTCGTTGCCGCTGCGGTAGTTGAGCTGGCGAATGGCAGAGAACCGGGCGATCCGTCATGGGTGAATACCTGCTACAGCATCGTCGCACCTGAAGACGGTATCTCCGTTGCGATGGTCTATAACCTGGTTGACGGCAAGGTCGCGAAGGTCTCGGGCTCGGGCGGTCTGACCAGTCTTGAAAGTCCCGCCGAGGATCGCGCGCGCGAAGTCCAGTACGCTTACAGCTGGTTCGACAACATCACTCACGATGCGTTTGGCGCTTGACACTTATCTGAGTCGTAACGACAAAGCAAGGGTCCGCTAGTGCGGACCCTTTTGTTAAGTACGGTGACGGTGAATCGACTGTCAGTTGCCTGAGAGCTTGGCTCGCTTCTCGGTAAGAAACGCGGGGCAGCCTCGCTAGTCAACCAGAATTCGCGAAATGTTCTTTCGGTTAAAACTGACCTATCCCATGCTGCTGCTACCGGTTTGTCAATCGCTTAAAAGCCATGTGTTATCGGAGAGGAGATAAACATGAAAATCATCATATCGTTCATCATTGGCGTCATCGTTGGTATCGGGGCTTTATTCGTGCCACCAGTCCAGCAAATGATTGGCCAGTCGCTTGGGTCACAGATGTTGATCGAGGTTGAGAGTCCGCTCGGTTTCGACGAAACCATGGTCAAGCTGGAAGAGAACGCGAAATACGCCGGTTGGAAGGTGCCCAGCAAGTGGAAAGTCAACTTCCAGAAAAACCTGTTGAAGGTCACAGGTACCGATATCGGCAAAAACCAGGTGCTCAAAATGTGCGAACCGGCCGCTGCCGCGAAAATGCTGGTTCATGACGAGTACAAGCTGCTGACGACCATGATGCCGTGCACCATTGCGGTCTATGAGAAATCCAATGGTAAGACCTACATTTCGTTGATGAACATGGAAATGCTGGGCATGATTTATGGTGGCTTGATCGCTGAAATAGCCAATGAACTAGCGCCACAAATGCAGGAGATGGTCGACCTGAGCAAATAAATACGGCCAGGTATCTGTTCAGGCACTAAAAGAAGGGCGTGGACTTTGACTGCCCGCATTTACCTGCATAATTTTTGACGCAGAGGCCGCTGAGGCGCAGAGCGCGCAGAGATAACATATATTGGCGATCACTTATCGGTTCGATGTTGCTGAAGCCCAGAAGAGAAACCTGATTAATCTCAAAAAAGTATCTCTCTGCGCACTCGGCGCCTCTGTGCTCTCTGAGTTCCATCAAATCATCAATCATTGAGAAGATTCTGGCATCGCGATGCGATCAACTGGCTTCGCCGGGATACTCTGCGATACCCGGATCATTCATCACGCCAACCAGCTTCGGGTGGTTGATTTTTGGCAGCTTGAGCACGTCGTCTTTGCCCTTGTTGTTCAGGATATAGTCGCGGACGACGTCCCACATCAACCGACCTTCGGGCGTGCGGTTGACCTGTGCCCAGCCTGCGACCTTGTATTTCTGGTCGGCCTCGATCGCGTGGCCGTTGTCCAGGCGTGCGTTTGTAATACGCTCGTACAAGGGTTTGGCAGGATTAATGGTGTAGTCGAGACCGCCAACACGCACCATGTCGCCACCGGATTGCAGATAGGGGTCCGGATCGAACAGGTTGTCAGCGACCTGTTCCAGGATATTCATCAGGTCCTTGCCCGTCATCTCCTGAACATAGGTTTCGCCGTATGTCATCGAGCACTGTGTCATAACGTCTTCCATCGTAATCCAGTCACCTTTGAGTGTGGTCGTGCCCCAGCGCACGCCGGCAGACAGCGCGACATCGGCATCAAATTCCTCACGCAGCGCGTTGCACAAAACCTGGTCCCAGGTACCCATGAAGTTGCCGCGTCGATACAGGGTGCGATCTGCGATCGCGAGCTTCTCGTTGAGAATTTCCTTGTAGGTCTTTCCAATCCGGTCTTTGTTGAAATACAGTTTCTTGACGCGGCTCTCGATGACGTTTTCGTCGTACTTGGTGTTGCGCATCTGGTCGATGTAGGCTTGCAGTTCCTTGTCAGCGGGCAAGGCATCCGCGAAGATCGGCAGCATTTGGTAATGCATCGACTTGATCTTGCCACCGTCGATGTCAAAATCCATCACACCCAGGAACTTGCCGTTGGATCCGGCGTTGGTGACCCAGCATTCGCTGCCTTCCACGTTCTTGACCTTGATTGGCTCGGGTACGCCATCGTGCGTGTGTCCGCCGAACACCGCATTCAGCCCGGGCACGCGCTCGGCCATCTTGATGTCAACGTCCATGCCGTTGTGCGACAGCAAAACGATGGCATCCGGCTTTTCGTCTTCGCGAATCTGCTCGACAAGTTTGATCATGTCCTCCTCGCGTAAGCCGAATGACCAGTCAGGAAAGAATTCCGGCGGATTGGCGTTTGCGGTGCGGGGGAAGGCCTGGCCAACGATACAGATGCGCGCGCCGCCCGCTTCACGGATCACATACGGCTGGAAAGCATGGCCTGTGTCCTCGTCAAACAGGCCGCGGCCGTCGTAAGTCTCGACCATCTTGTAGTAGTCATCGCCAAACAGAGCGTCTTCCTTCACGCGTACGTTCTGCCCGATAAAGTCGCCTTTGAACAGTGCCACATTGCTCAGTACTTCATTTTCCCTGTAAGTGAACTCCCAGTGGCCGACCATGACATCGATCCCGAGAATGTTGGATGCTTCGACCATATCGACACCGCGCGTCCAGAGCGAAGTGCCTGAACCCTGCCACAAATCGCCGCCATCGAGCATCAGCGTGTTTGCTCGGCCACCCATTTGCTCGCGTAATTGGTCGCACAGCGTCTTCATATGGGCAAGTCCGCCCATACGACCAAGTCGGCGGGCATCCTCGGTGAAGTTCAGATAAGTAAACGCGTGCGCTTCCGGCGTATTTTCCTTCAAACCCATAGCATCGAGAAATTTTTTGCCGACCAGGTGTGGTGGTCGGCCAAAGGCATCGCCCATGCCGAGGTTCACATTCGGCTCTCGGAAGAAAACCGGGTTCAACTGCCCATGAATGTCAGTGCAGTGCAAAATACGGACATTCCCGCGTTTGGGGATCGTGTAAAAATCCTTCGGAAGCAGATCGGCGCTGGCTTCTTTGCTGCAAGAGGTCAGCCACGGAAACGCTCCGGCAGCAGCTCCAGCACTCAATAATTTCAGGAAGTCTCGTCGGTCGATACGCGGCATGTTCAAACCCCTCTTGGCTTTGCTGATGGCGACTTTGTCTCGTTAATCAGTCGATCATAACGCAGTTTTGCACAAAATGTTAATTAGCAATGATTAATGTAAGCTGGTGTTAAAAAAGGGAATATTTCGCCCCAGCGACTGCTGGCGCTGACTTGACTGTAAAACGATTGGGGTAGCGTCATTGCGAGGAGCGACAGCGACGTGGCAATCTCTTACAGTTGTGCGAGCTGCCGAAGATTGCTTCGCTGCGCTCGCAATGACGAGAGAGTCGAGATTTCGCTCAAGTAAGTGCCACTTACCTCAGTCACACTATTCTTGGTCAAGCGCTGTCGTTCTGCGTTAACATCCGGACCCGATGATGCTCCGTATCCTGCTCCTGTTAACCCTGTTGCCTGGCCTCGCCAAATTCGCCATTGCCGATGTGGTCAAGCCGGCTCTGGTTGAAATCAGCGCAAACACCCAGGGTACGGTCAGGATCGAGATCAGAGCGAGCATCGAAGCGCTGCTGACGGGAATCAATGCCCGCTACAAGAATACACAGGATGCGCCAACCGCCGAGGAATACGATGAGCTGCGGGTATTGGAGCCAGAGCAGCTTCATATCGCGTTCGAACCGTTCAAACAAGAGTTTCTCGGCCGACTGGCTTTGCAGGCAGATGGCAAGGACGTGCCCCTGGTTATCGCGAATGTCTCGATTCCAGAGCCGGGTTATCCGAAAGTGCCGCGCATCAGTGTGATCACGCTGAGCGGCAAGCTCGACCAGCAGACGCGCAGCCTGCAATGGTATTACCCGGCAAAATTCGGCGACAATGCGGTCCGTGTCCGGCAGGTCGATGAGGCCAACCAGCGCTGGCACTGGTCTGAATGGCAGTGGTTGCGCAAGGATGAGCCCAGCGAGCCATTTTCGCTCGAAGAGCTGTTTCACCGGAGACCGATCACTGAAGTGATCATCTCGTATGTCGTGATTGGCTTCGAGCACATCGTGCCGAAGGGCACAGACCATATTCTGTTTATTCTCGGGATCTTCCTGCTGAGCACCCGAATGAAGCCACTGTTGTGGCAGGTGACGATGTTCACCGTTGCGCATACGCTGACACTGGCGTTGTCGATGAAAGGCATCATCAGTCTGCCAGCCAATATCGTGGAACCGCTTATTGCGCTGTCGATTGCTTATGTTGGCATCGAAAATGTTTTCGCGCATTCGCTGCATCGAAGCCGCCTGGTTCTGGTGTTCCTGTTCGGTTTACTGCACGGCCTCGGATTTGCGGGTGTCTTGTCAGAGTTCGGTATGCCGGCCGATGCATTCGCGACCGCGTTGATCAGCTTCAATATTGGCGTGGAACTTGGTCAGATTGCAGTGATCATCTTCGCGTACTTGCTGGTTGGCCTCTGGTTTCGCCACAAGACCTGGTATCACCAGCGTATCACCATACCCGGTTCGCTGATCATTGCGGCAATCGGTCTGTACTGGACCTACGACCGCATCGTGTTTTGATCGGCACTGGATTCATTTGCCTTTTATGTATCGGTCATCGTCGAAGGTTGCGACCCATTCGGGACGGTAAACCACGAAGATCGTAATCAGCATGCCGGTTACAAAAGCTTCCGGGAACATAAACAAGGGCAGATATTGCACCGCCTCCTCTATCAGTTGCTCGTCCGGATACGCGCTGATCAGCGACAACAGCACAATGGCACTCAGTCGGCTGGCCGCGATCGCGATACCCGCGCCGAAGAAAGCACAGATAAAAATATAGATAAAAAAATTGTCCGGTAACCACTTGTGCGAGAGCCTCAGGATGCTGTGACTGACCAGGACGGGAATCACGATGCTGAGCATACCGTTGACGCCCAGAGCGGTCCATTCCGAAGTTTGTAGCAAAAACGAGGCGCACAGCGTGATGCTCAGTCCTATGACGGCAAGTGGCCAGCCGAACATCAGGGTGAATAGCGTTGCGCCGAGGTGGTGAAATCCGAGGCCGGGGGAAATGCCTGCTTTAATGCCCCATATCGTCAACAGTATCACCACGGCACCGAGGAATACATGCTGGTTTGCCGGTTTGTTTAGCAAGGATCTCCAGGGTGCACGCAACGAAGCAAGCACCAGGCAAAGCATGAACAATATGTTACCGACCCAGAGCAGGGCTGCAGGCAGCATTGCCGCGGGTATGTGCAGGCCAATCAGCCAGCTCAGATCAACCGCCATTGAATCCTACCTGCCGACGTTGATGCACGGATTGCTATTGCTGGTCTCATCGATCGTGGATCGTCGCGTCACTGAAAGGATGATATCTGATTGATGTGCTCACAATATGTCGTATTTGCTCGAGCGGCAAACCTGTGCAGGTTACTGATCAACGTCTATATAAAGCGATTATAATGGAATTCTTTCACCAATCCTGCTTAAATCCGCGCCATGTTCCAGCCTAAAGAACTCTACATCGGCTTGCGTTACACGCGCGCCAAACGCAAAACACACTTCGTCTCTTTTATCGCTTTCATTTCGATTGCCGGTGTTTCACTGGGTGTGTTTGCGTTAATCGTCGTGCTTTCGGTCATGAATGGATTTGGCAACGAGCTGCGGGACCGCACTCTCAGCATGACATCGCATGCAACCATTACCGGATTTGACGGCACGATGAGCGACTGGGCACAGAATGCAGAGAGAGCAAAACAATCGTCTGAAGTGGTTAGTGCGGCTCCTTACATTCGCAAGGAAGTCATGCTGTCCAACGGGCGGCGTGTCAGTGGTGCCTTGGTCAGAGGAATCGACCCGGAGAGCGAAAAAACGGTCTCGACAGTCGCGAGCAAGATGGTCTCAGGCGATTTGACCGATTTGCAAGACGGGGACTACGGCATCATTATCGGCCGCGAGCTGGCGAATATGTTGGGAGTTTACGAGGGTGACAAGCTGACAGTGATCACGCCGCAGGCCAGTGTCACTGCCGTCGGTGTGATGCCGAGATTACGCCGCTTCAAAGTGGTTGGGGTGTTCGAGGTTGGCATGCATGAATTTGACAGTGCAATGGCCTATATGCATATCGCTGATGCCGCGCGGCTTTTTTCTTTCGAGGAGGGCAAAGTCAATGGCATTCGGCTGAAACTGCAGGATCTGTTCGAAGCCCGCAGGGTCACGCGCGAGCTCAATATCTTGTTCGGCGAGGAATACTGGGTCCGCGACTGGACTCAGCAGCATCGCAACTTCTTCAGGGCCCTGAAAACGGAAAAGACCGTGATGTTCATCATACTGCTGATGGTCATCGCGGTGGCCGCACTCAATATCGTTTCGACATTGATGATGACGGTCAGAGATAAGGAAGCCGATATTGCGATTCTACGTGCGCTTGGCATGACGCCTGGCAGCATCATGACGATCTTCGTGATTCAGGGCACCGTGATCGGCCTGTTCGGTACGCTGATCGGTGCCGCTACCGGTGTGCCGGTCGCATTGCACGTTTTCGAGATCGTCTCCTGGCTGGAGCAGTTGTTCCAAACCGATTTTCTGCCGTCCGATGTTTATTACATCAGTGACATCACAGCAGACGTGCGCCCGAAGGAAGTCATCACCTATGCGGTGTCCGCTTTTGCGATTACCGTGCTGGCGACCATTTATCCGGCCTGGCGCGCTTCCAGAACGATGCCGGCGGAGGCGCTGCGTTATGAATAGTCCGGCATTCAGTCTGCGTGCTGTCGATCTTGGTAAGGACTTTCGAGAGGGTAGTGGTGAGGCTCTGCGTGTGCTGGCGGGCATAAATTTTTCGCTCAGTACCGGAGAAACCGCCGCGATAATAGGTGCATCCGGTTCGGGCAAATCGACGTTGCTCAATCTGCTCGGTGGACTCGACAAACCGACAACGGGGCATGTATTGCTGAACGACGATAATATCTTCAAGATCAATGAAAAGACCCGTTGCAGGGTGCGCAACCAGCACCTGGGTTTCATCTATCAGTTCCACCACCTTTTGCCTGAATTCAGTGCGTTGGAAAACGTCGCGATGCCCCAGCTGATCGAAGGGGTCGACAAGGAGGAGGCACGAGAAAAAGCGACAGCGCTGTTGCACGAAGTTGGATTGGGTGCTCGCCTCGATCACAAACCCGGCGAGCTTTCTGGTGGCGAGCGTCAGCGCGCCGCGATTGCACGAGCGTTGATCAACAACCCGGACTGCATACTGGCTGACGAACCCACCGGCAATCTCGACCGAAAAAATGCTGAACTGGCGTTAGAGCTGATCTTGCAACTAAACCGGACGTACAAGACCGCTCTGGTGATGGTCACCCACGATCTGCACATTGCAGAACAACTGGACAAGGTGTTTGTGCTCGAAGACGGTCTGTTGAAGATCCAATAGCTGAAAGCATTCACACCCCCAGGCGCTGTGGGCGCGATCCCGACCCCGCCATTGCGAGGAGCGACAGCGACGCGGCAATCTCTGGCAGTCGTGCGAGCTGCCGAAGATTACAAGTCACATCCGTGCAACTTGCCCCTTCGGGGCCGCACTTCGTGCGTTAATCTTTCTCCAGGAAAGATTCATGCTTCGCTGAACGCAAGCCAGGTTTGGCACTCTAAAAATGAGAGTGCTAATATTTTAAATGGTGTAACTACGGATCGTGTAGCCATGCCCGAACAGTTGAATCAACGCGCAGCACTGTTGCTGAAGAAGCTGGTCTACAGCTATATCGCCGACGGGCAGCCGGTGGGCTCAAAAAAGCTCGCTGATGACGTTGACCTGAATATCAGTTCGGCGACGATTCGCAACGTGATGTCAAGTCTAGAAAAGAAGGGCTTGATCACATCGCCACATACCTCGGCCGGTCGCATCCCGACTGAGCAGGGATATCGGCTTTTCGTTGACACTATGCTCGAAGTCGAGCCCCTGAGCCGATCGTTATTGTCCCGCATGAAACAGGAACTCGATCCCTATCAAAACACCGATGCGCTGATCAGTCAGGCATCGCAAATCGTGTCAGAACTGACGCATATGGCCGGTATCATTACGGTGCCCAAGGTAAGTCAGGCGACACTCCGTCATATTGAATTCCTGCCATTGTCCGAGCAGCGCATACTTGCCATCATGGTGGTCAATGAGCGCGAAGTGCAAAACCGCGTGTTGCACATGAAGCGCGCTTACAGTATCGAAGAATTGCAGGAAGCGGCCGCTTTCCTGAACCTGAACTACATGGGCATGGATATTTACCAAGTGCGGGAAGCGCTGTTGGAGGCCATGCAGCGTGCGCGAGAAAACATCGATGCAACGATGCAAACCGTGATCGAAGTGGCCGGAATGACTTTTTCGAAGACCATGCAGAAAAACGACGGCAGATTCCTGGTGCAAGGCGAAACCAATCTGGTGCGTTATGGCCAAGCGGCCGACCGTGACCAGCTGACTCAATTGCTCGAGGTTTTCGATCACAAGCGAGAAATGCTGGAGTTGCTCGATCGCTGTATACAGGCCGAAGGTGTCAAGGTATTCATCGGCGACGAAGCCGGATTCGAGGGGCTGGGTGATTGCAGCGTGGTCACGGCGCCTTACTCGGTTCAGGGGCAGCCGGTCGGGGTGCTCGGTGTGATTGGGCCTGCACGCATAAATTACAACGTCGTGATACCAGTGGTCGACATGACGGCAAAACTGCTGGGTGAAGCGCTGGAATAAAAATCACCAATCCGATTGGATTTTGCCCTTGATAATGGGGTGATAGTCCCTATATTGCCCGAAATACGGCGTTGAGCGGCCAGCCTCAACGGTGCGAATACAAAACCTCTGGAGTTAGCATGTCATCAAGTGAAGAAGAACTGAAACAGCCGACGGAAAGCGAGAACGTTGCAGCGAGTGAAAATCTGGAACATATGGAAGAAGAATTGATGTATGCAGAGGACGAGATCGTCAAGGAACAGGATCAACAGGAGGAGCAGCTGGCTGCAGCCGAAAAAAAGGCCGAGGAGCACTGGGAATTGCTACTTCGAACGCGTGCAGATATGGAAAATTTGCGCAAGCGTACCGAAAAGGACGAGGAAAACGCACACAAATATGGCATCGAGAAATTCGTCAGTGAGATGCTTCCAGTCAAAGACAGTATGGAGCTGGGAATCGCCGCACAGGACGCCACGGTCGAGAGTCTGCACGAAGGCATGCAGCTGACCATGAATATGTTCGATACAGCATTCCAAAAGCTGGGTGTGGTTGAGATTAATCCCCAGAACGAGACGTTTGACCCGGAGCTGCATCAGGCGATGACGATGCAGGAGAGCGATGAGGTCGAGCCAAACACGGTGATCATGGTTATGCAAAAGGGCTATTCACTGAATGGGCGTCTGGTCCGGCCGGCCATGGTGGTGGTGTCGAAAAAGCCGGAATAAGGCGGTGAAAAAACCCGTTTAGGTTGTTGAATTAAAGCGCGACAGCCCCATATACAAGACAGTACAAGATTTATCAGATACGGAGAAAATAATGTCCAAGATTATCGGTATTGACCTGGGTACCACCAACTCCTGCGTCGCAGTGATGGATGGTGACAAGCCTCGGGTGATCGAGAACAGCGAAGGTGATCGCACGACGCCGTCGATCGTAGCTTTCACCAAAGAAGGTGAAGTCATTACCGGTCAGCCAGCCAAACGCCAGGCGGTTACGAATCCAGCCGATACGCTGTTTGCAGTCAAACGACTGATCGGGCGTCGTTTCGATGAAGAGGTGGTGCAGCGTGATATCAAACTTGTGCCCTATAAAATCATCAGGGCCGACAATGGCGATGCCTGGGTGGAGGCTCATGGCAAGAAATTGGCACCGCCGGAAATATCCGCGCGCGTACTCCAGAAGATGAAAAAGACGGCCGAGGATTTCCTCGGCACCGAAATCAAGGAGGCGGTGATCACGGTTCCCGCGTATTTCAATGACTCGCAGCGTCAGGCGACGAAAGACGCCGGGCGCATCGCCGGTCTCGACGTCAAGCGCATCATCAACGAGCCAACGGCAGCGGCGTTGGCCTACGGTATGGATAAAAAACGCGGTGATGCAAAAATCGTGGTCTACGACCTCGGCGGTGGCACCTTCGACGTTTCGATCATCGAGATCGCTGAGATCGACGGCGAACATCAGTTCGAAGTCCTCGCCACCAACGGCGACACCTTTCTTGGGGGCGAAGACTTTGATCTGCGACTGATCGATTATCTGGCCGATGAATTCAAAAAGGACAACGGTGTTGACCTGCACAACGATCCGCTGGCCCTGCAACGCTTGAAAGAAGCGGCTGAGAAGGCCAAGATCGAACTGTCTTCGACGACGCAGACCGACGTGAACCTGCCTTACATTACAGCCGACGCCAGTGGGCCAAAGCATCTGAACATCAAGGTTACCCGTGCAAAACTGGAAAGCCTGGTCGAGGATCTGATCGCACGCACTATAGGTCCGATGAAGCAGGCATTGAGTGATGCCGGTCTGTCCGCCAGTGACATTGACGATATTATTCTGGTCGGTGGTCAGACTCGTATGCCGATGGTTCAGCAAGAAGTCGAGAATTTCTTTGGGAAGGAGCCGCGTAGGGATGTCAATCCGGATGAAGCGGTCGCCATCGGTGCCGCGATTCAGGGTGGTGTGCTCGGCGGTCATGTCAATGACATCCTGCTGCTGGATGTCACCCCGCTGTCGCTCGGTATCGAAACCATGGGCGGCGTAATGACCAAGCTGGTCGAGAAAAACACGACGATCCCGACCAAGGCGCAGCAAGTTTTTTCGACCGCGGACGACAACCAGACTGCCGTCACGGTGCATGTGCTGCAGGGCGAGCGTGAAATGGCCAGTGGCAACAAGTCTCTGGGCCGTTTCGATCTGAGCGACATTCCGCCGGCCCCGCGTGGTATACCTCAGATCGAGGTCAGTTTTGACATCGATGCGAATGGTATTTTGAACGTCTCGGCCAAGGACAAAGCGACGGGCAAGGAGCAATCGATCGTGATCAAGGCATCCAGCGGTTTGTCTGACGATGAAGTCGAAAAGATGGTTAAGGACGCCGAAGCGCACGCGGGCGAAGACAAGAAACTGCGCGAACTCGTGGACGCGAGGAATGCTGCAGACGGCATGATTCATGCGACCGAAAAATCGCTGAAAGATCTCGGCGACAAAGTTGACGCAGATGAGAAGGCCAAAGCCGAGGCGGCGATCGCTGAGCTGAAAGAAGCCGTCAAGGGCGATGACAAGGCATTGATCGAGGCCAAGACCACAGCGTTGACTGAGGCGGCCAGCAAGATCGCTGAAAAAGCCTACGCCCAGCAGGCTCAGTCGGGCACGACAGAGAGTGCTGCGGAGACGGAAACCACGACGGCCGACACAGCTGAAGAAGTTGTGGATGCCGAGTTCGAAGAGGTCAAAGACAGCGATAAGAAATAGGGTCCCGGTACCGAATGGCACGTAACTTAAGCCGATAGGGGTTGCTTCTGGAGGAAATGTCGGCGGCAGGGAAACAGCCGTCGAGCCTACACGGACGTATTCACGGCGTTTTCCGGAAGAAGTAACCCGTGTCGGCCGGTCGATTGCCCGACGATAGCTGTTAAGTAAGTGCCATTCGTCCCGGTACCCGGTTGTCTGCGGGCCGAACAGCGCACAATCACGTCAAGTGGTTGTGTGTTTTCGCGAAGCCTAACCCGCATTTCTCATCAGGTGGCATCGCACAGTGATATGGTATCGGCGCTTGTAAGAAAGTTCGGATGATCGAAGATACACTGTGTTGTCAAAGATCAAGTGCGGGCGCGTCTATCTGGTGAGACAGGCGGCCTCACCTCTGCGCTTGCTCGCGTGATCCTGGTCAGCAATGCGGGTTGGCGGCCGACAACTGCGCAAAGATACTGGTAGTAGATAATGTCAAAACGAGATTATTATGAAGTGCTGGGTGTTTCCCGGGACGCGAACGAGGCTGATCTGAAGAAGGCCTATCGTCGCCTCGCGATGAAGCATCATCCGGACCGTAATCAAAACAACACCGAGGCCGAGAGCAAATTCAAGGAGGCCAAGGAGGCCTACGATGTGCTGTCGGACGCGCAGAAACGTGCAGCCTACGACCAGTTCGGTCATGCCGGTGTCGACCCTTCAGCTGCTGCCGGTGCCGGAGGCTTCCGCGGCGGTGATCCGTTCAGTGATATTTTCGGCGACGTCTTCGGCGATATCTTTGGTGGAGGTCGCCGCGGCGGTGGCAGCCGGGTGCGCCGAGGTTCTGATCTGCGTTACAACCTGGAATTGTCACTGGAAGAGGCGGTCGCAGGTACCTCGGTGAACATACGTGTACCTACGCTGGTCACGTGTGAAGCCTGCGATGGCAGCGGTGCCAAGAAAGGCACCAGCCCGACCACCTGTGCGACCTGCGGCGGTGTTGGCCAGGTGCGCATGCAGCAGGGTTTTTTCTCGGTGCAGCAGACCTGTCCGAACTGCCGCGGCCAGGGCACGACGATCTCCGATCCTTGTCCGGAATGTCATGGGCAGGGTCGTACCCAGAAACATAAGACCTTGTCAGTCAAGGTGCCGGCCGGCGTCGATAACGGCGACCGCATCCGTCTCGCTGGTGAGGGCGAAGCCGGTGAACAAGGTGGACCACATGGTGATCTTTATGTGCAGATCCAGGTCAAACCGCATCCGCTATTCAGGCGTGAGGAAAACGATCTGATGTGCGAAATGCCGATCAGCATCGGTACTGCCGCGCTCGGCGGTGAACTGGAGGTGCCGACCTTGAATGGCCGGCTCAAACTCAAAATCCCGGCTGAAACACAGTCGGGTAAAGTCTTCAGGCTGCGGGGCAAAGGCGTGCGGTCGGTACGTGGCGGTGCTACCGGTGATCTGCTGTGTCGCGTGCACGTCGAAACGCCGGTGAATCTGGACAGTCGGCAGAAAGAGTTATTGCGCGAATTCGATGATTCGATAGCACAAGCCGGTCAGCACCATAGTCCGCAGAGTGCTTCATGGATGGGTCGTGTGAAGTCCTTTTTCGATGATTTGACATCATAAACTAGAAGAACATCGGTATACTTGTATCCGCAGCGGTGCTGGCAGATTGGCCAGCGGGGGTTTTTCTGCGGTGCCGATAAATGATCAAAAACGGGAGATAGCGGTGTTAAACATTGCAATAACCGGAGCTGCAGGGCGAATGGGGCGTGCACTGATAGCGGCTTGCGATATCAACACCGATACGCGGCTGGCGGCAGCGATCGAACGACCCGGTAATACACTCGTTGGGAGCGATGCCGGGGACCTCGCTGGTCTCGGTCCACTCAATACACCGGTAACCGATGATCTGAAGCAGGTTATCGATACCTTCGATACGCTGATCGATTTCACCAATCCTCAGTCGACCCTGCAAAATCTTGAAACCTGTCGCCAGCACGGCAAAAACATCATCATCGGCACCACCGGGATAAGCGATGATGGTAAACAAAGAATCCGCGATGCCGCCAATGCGATCGGTATCGTGTTCGCGCCCAACATGAGCGTTGGCGTGAATCTCTGTCTCAAGCTTCTTGACACCGCCGCGCGTATTCTCGCTGAAGAGTTCGATGTCGAGATAATCGAGGCTCATCACAGGCACAAGGTCGATGCACCCTCGGGTACGGCTATTCGTATGGGCGAGGTTGTCGCGCACGCATTGGGCCGTGATTTGTCCGGGTGTGCCGTTTATGGGCGCGAAGGCATCACGGGTGCGCGTGACCGCAAAACGATTGGATTCGAAACCATTCGGGCCGGCGATATTGTCGGTGATCACACGGTGCTGTTTGCGGGTGAAGGCGAGCGTATCGAGATCACCCACAAAGCATCGAGCAGAATGACCTTTGCGAATGGTGCCGTGCGCGCAGCGACCTGGTTAGAACATCAGCCCGCGGGATTGTATGATATGCAGGACGTCCTGGGCCTTTAGAATCAGGTTGAAATTATTCGCATGATCATCCGAGAGAATCAATTATGCTGACATTCAATATCGCCGTGGTTTTTCCTGGACAGGGCTCGCAATCGGTAGGTATGTTGAAGGCGTTCGCCGAGACGTCCGAGGAAGTTGAAAAAACCTTCCAGCAAGCATCTGGAGTATTGGGTTACGATTTATGGGATGTTGTTTGCAACGGCCCGGAGGATAGGCTCAACCAGACCGAAGTCACGCAGCCGGCAATGCTCGCGGCAGATGTCGCGGTGATGCGGATCATGACGGAGCTGTGCATGACCAAACCGTACGCGCTAGCCGGCCACAGCCTGGGGGAATACGCAGCACTCGTCGGCGCCGGTGCGTTGGATTTCGAAGATGCGGTCAAACTGGTCGCTGAACGTGGGCGATTGATGCAGAGCGCGGTAGCCGAAGGCGAGGGTGCGATGGCGGCGATCATCGGCCCGTTCGATGAGCAGGTTATCAACGCGTGCGACAAGGCGACTGCCGATACCGGTGTTCCAGTTGAGGCAGTGAATTTCAATTGTCCAGGCCAGATCGTGATTGCCGGCGCCACGGCAGCAGTCGATAGAGCCATCGAAATCCTGCAGGAGGAAGGCGCAAAACGTGCGATGAAATTGCCGGTAAGCGTGCCCTCGCACAGCTCGCTGATGCAACCGGCCGCAGAAGAGATGGCCAAGCTGCTCGATGCCGTTACGATCAGCTCGCCGAAGATACAGGTGATTCATAATGTCGATGCGAAGTCACATGACGATCCAGCCTCTATACGCGATGCATTGACCCGCCAGATTTACAATCCGGTTCGGTGGATGCAGACAATCATGATTAT
>JARFQK010000169.1 GCA_029287815.1 Gammaproteobacteria bacterium | reverse complement strand
CTCGATCAGAAGGTGATGGCCTACTACCGCGAACTCAGGCAACGTATCGCGGTGTGATAGCGAGCACGGCAATATCGCCGATTGTCCGGCAGGGTGCGCCGTGCTCACCGCCGATCCTAAGTTGTTGGTATTGGAGTCCGCGAACAATGCCAATGACGCGAGGCGGCCATGATGACATATAATTCAGTTTGCGCTTTTCGCGATATTCGCGGAAACGCCTGCTTGATCGGAGCATGGTGCGCACGGCGCACCCTTCTACAAAGCTGACGAAGTCGTCGAGTTAGTCGGTGCGTTCAGGTGGCTTGTCCAGATCGTCCTCGGGTCGGCCATACCGTTTTGCGGTGAAGGTCAGAATCATTAGCGCCAGGCTCAGCAAGACGACAGCACCAGATATCGTCAGCAGTAACCAAAGATGAAACTCGTCCGATACTTTCTGTACGTCGATAACCAGGTGTCGGGAGAGCGCTGTGATCGCGATGAAGATCAGGAATTGTACCGGCAGTCTGTGGGTTTTGAAGTAGATCCCGATCATCGCACCGAGCTCGAGATAGATGAATAACAGCAGGATATCCTTCAAAGCGGCATAGCCTTTGTCCATGATCTGCAGATACTCGTACACAGCCGACCAGACCACCGTGGCACCTATCACGAATAAGGCCAGATTATGGAATAAATCCACCAGGAAACCGCCTACGTTTTGCATTAACTCGGTCTTTTCTTGCATTCGTCTATCCTATTTTGGTCAATGGCAACATTAAACTATGTGCGAGCTGGATGGCAATCTATCGGTGCTAGCCCGCATTTCTCACCAGGATCACGGGAGCAGGCGCGGGATTCGTGTTCGCAAGCGCTGCTCTGGAGCGAAAAGCGTAGCCATAGCTACGGTTTGAGTGAAGAGCAAGCTTGCGGACACGAAGACTAGCCTGAACCGTGATAGGCACTGCTGAAAAACACGCTGTATTTTCGATCATTCGAGATTTCTCACAAGAGCCAATGCCTTATCAGTTCTCTACGCCGCCTGGTGAGAAATGCGGGCTGGTCAAGCGGTCAGACTATCTCAGCGTTTTAGCCAGGGCAGGCCGAAGAGCAGGATCGACCAGAATAGCGCTCCAGAACTCAGACCAACAAAGATGCGAAAACCCAGGCCGAATCGTGGATCCGGTGAGATATAACCTTCGATCAAGCCCGCCACGACCAGGAACGGTAGCGCGACGAGCAGGATTTTGCCGGCGTCGGCCGTTGCGTTGCGGAAGGCTTGCTGGCGCGTCAAAGTGCCGGGGCGCAACAACGCTTCCCCGAGCCTCAGCCCCATCGCACCTGCAATGCATATCACGCTGAGTTCGACCACACCGTGTGCGATCACGAAACTGAACAATTCATCATCGAGCCCATACTGCGCCGTGAACGCGAACACGCCGCCCAACATCAGCCCGTTCAGGCCGATGATATACAGTGTTCCAAGCCCGTAGAAGGCCCCCAGGGAAAACGCAAAAATCGAGACAGTGATGTTGTTCGTCATCAGGCTCAATGACAACAGTGAAGGGGGCATGATATTCAGCAGACCATCCGTCCAGAGTTCACCGCCCTGCACGCGATCGATCATTTCGGTAGAAGCGAACAGCGGTGTCAAATCCGGGAAGGTCGCGATCAATGACCAACCGCAGAGCATCGCCCCAAGAAAAAGCGTGATCGTGTAAAGCAGTAATCGCGACATCTGTCCGATCAACGCGGGCGACTCAAAGGCGTGGATGTCACGCCAACGCAGCAGGAGATTAGCCGGCGCGCGGTAAATCAGCTGGTGAGCACGGAGAAATAGTGCTTCGAGCTCGCGGTGTATTCGACTCCCGGGTATGGTCTGACGCGCAAGCGAAAGGTCGCTGATTAGCGCGCGAAACCCGGTGATAATCTCGCGGGCCTGTTGTGGGTCATCGCTCTTTGTGTCTCGCGTCTGCAGCAGAGATTCCAGTTTTTGCCATGCAGGTATGCGCTGCTCGAGCCAGGCAGTGAGCGCCTGCTGCGCTGAGCGGTTGTCGGCAACATTTGGCATCACTTGGCGGTGAGCTTCAGCAGGTGAGATTTCAGTCTGTGCGGATCGTCTGTGTTCAAATCGTGATCGATCTTCTTCAGGAATCGCTGGCCAAGACGGACACGCTGCGATTTGGTCAGCTGATCCCAACGTTCCAACAGCTCGAGTAACAGGTCCTGGTTCTCTGCAGTCAGTCCGGAATTCAGCGCCTTGTCAGTCACCGCAGGCAGGCCATGCTTGCCGGTTTTCTCTGAATAGATCAGCACCGTGCCGGCAGCCAGATCTCCGATACGCACGTGGGTCCGGGTAAAAATGACGAACAAAAGGCCGATCGTGTAAACGCCCGGCAAGCTGTCGACCAGTCGGAAGATATTCCGGATCAATATGCTACCGATACCCGGTACGTGTCCCTCGAGTGTGATCAGGCTCACTCCAGCGATTCTTTTGCCAGGGGTGCTGCCGTGCATTACCGTTTCCAGAATGGGGTGGTAGAAAAAATACACGACCACAGCAGGAAAGAAGATGACCCATAGAGCTGCCGTATGGTCGGACTCCTCCTGAAACAGCGTGGCAAAGACCGAGGTATCAAAAAACAGGAATACAGCCAGATAGATCCACACCACCGCAAGCAGTAGGCGTATGTGCCAGTCAATCACAAAAGCATAGGAGCGCGCGCCAACACCAGCTACCTCTAGTGTGTAGGTCATCGCATCAGCGCTGCTGATCGTAATCAGCCCGTTGGTCTGCTGGTCATCCACTTTTTAACTGTCACCGGCGAAGCACACGCATTCAGATCGAGTATATGTCATTTTGAATCTTGCTGTTCAAGCTGAACCTCGCTGCGGGCTAATTGTTACATTTGGATGATATCCAGCCGAGGTTGCAGTCTCGGCGGATATTGAAATTGCACTTGCGCGCAAGAGCCGTTAATCTTCGCGCATGTTCAATCACGCGCATACATGGTCGTGAAATCGGACTTTCTTAGATTTCTTCGCTCGATGTCAGAAAGCTTGCGTGATCTTGCGCCGATCATACTGGTTATCGCGTTTTTTCAGATCTTCGTCTTGCAACAGGCGCCGGAAAACGTTGGCAGCCTGCTGGTGGGCACCGTGCTCGTCGTCGTCGGCCTGACTTTCTTTGTCTACGGACTCGAAATGGGTTTGTTTCCGATCGGCGAATCGATGGCTCATGCATTCGCGCGCAAGGGTAGTATCTTCTGGTTGATGATTTTTGCGTTCGCACTCGGTTTTGGGACGACCGTTGCTGAACCCGCGCTGATCGCAATCTCAGAGGAAGCGTCCGAAGTGGCCGCGTCGGTCGGTCATATTCCATCGACCGAGAAAGCCATGGAAATCTATGCCAATGGACTTCGTTTCACGGTTGCGCTCTCAGTCGGATTTGCGATCGTGCTCGGTGTGCTCCGGATCCTGATGAACTGGTCGATCCACTATATGATCATGATCGGTTACCTCATCGTTGTTATTGTGACCGCTTTTGCGCCCGATGAAATCATCGGAATTGCGTACGATTCAGGCGGCGTGACCACTTCAACCATCACCGTGCCGCTGGTCACGGCTCTGGGAATCGGTCTGGCCTCATCGATCGGCGGGCGTAACCCGATGGTCGATGGTTTCGGTCTGATCGCGTTTGCATCCTTAACACCGATCATCTTCGTGCTCCTTTTTGGGATACTGATCTGATGGAGGGGCTCAAGCAGCTGTTCGATCTGTTTCTAGAGACCGTTAAGGATGTACTGCCGATTGCGGCGATCATTTTCGGCTTCCAGTTTCTGGTGCTCAAGCAGCCGATCCCGAATTTGAAGAAAGTCCTGACCGGCCTGTTCTATGTGTTGGTCGGCATCACATTGTTTCTTCTCGGCCTTGAACAAGCCCTGTTCCCGCTGGGGCGGCTCATGGCAGAACAACTGACCGATCCCGCTTTCGTACACGGGGCCAAAGCCATTACCGAGCAGCTGCAATGGTATGACTACATGTGGGTGTATCTGTTTGCGTTCATGATCGGCTTCAGCACAACGCTGGCAGAGCCCTCCTTGATTGCGGTCGCGATCAAAGCCAACGAGGTTTCTGCCGGGGCGATCGGCGTCTGGGGCCTTCGTATCGCTGTTGCCCTTGGCGTCGCCATCGGGATTGCTCTGGGGAGCTACCGTATCGTTACCGGTACGCCGCTGCACTACTACATTATCGTTGGCTATGTCATCGTGATCATCCAGACTTTCTTCGCGCCGAGGATCATCGTACCGCTGGCCTATGACTCGGGCGGGGTGACGACATCGACCGTGACAGTGCCGCTGGTGGCAGCATTGGGCCTGGGTTTGGCGGAGACGGTGCCTGGGCGCAGTGTGTTGATCGATGGTTTTGGCTTGATCGCATTCGCCAGTCTGTTTCCAATGATCTCGGTCATGGCTTACGCGCAGCTATCTGAAATCAAGGCGGCGCGTGATAGAAAGAAGCAACAGTGGTAGTAGCTGCCGCCAGTGTGTCTCACCAGGGCGCTGAACAGGAAACATCTCAATGATCAATGATTCAAATACGACCGAAGGCTCAGTTATCGCAGGAGGATTGATATGCACTTCAAATTATTGATTGCATTCGTCGAGGATACCAAAACCGACAAGATTATGGATGCAGCGAGAGAGGCAGGCGCCACTGGCGCCACCGTGGTCAATAACGCTCGAGGCGAGGGTCTGCTGCAGAGCAAAACCTTTTTTGGATTGTCGCTGGAGACGCAGCGCGACGTGGTGTTGTTTCTGGTAGAGCAACACTTGAGCCGGCACATTCTCGAGAAGATCTGTGAAGTCGGCGAATTCGAGTCATCGCCGGGTAGCGGCATCGCGATTCAGGTCGATGTCGAGGATGCGGTCGGCGTGTCGCATCAGATTGAGAAACTAGAAGCTATAGTGGAGAGTGAGCTATGAGTGAGGAAAAGATCACGCGGGTGCGTGATGTCATGAAGACGCATTTCGACATGATCGAAGGCCGTATGACAGTTATGGAGGCGTTGAAGAAAATGAAACACGTCGAAAACAAATCTCTCATAGTTGATAAACGTCATGAGGACGATGAATATGGTATGTTGTTGTTGTCCGACGTGGCGAAGCAGGTGCTTGCTTTGGACCGCTCGCCGGAGCGTGTCAATGTCTACGAAATTATGTCAAAGCCGGTGTTGGCAGTCGATCCGGGTATGGACATTCGTTATTGCGCGCGTTATTTCGAGCGTTTCGGATTGACGCGGGCGCCGGTAGTCGACTGTGGTAAGGTCGTTGGCATCGTCAGCTACACCGATATGGTGCTGAAGGGGCTGGTCAAGTTCGACCCGTCAGACAAGTGAGTCGTGTCGGCTGGCCGCCTCGAGCGTATTTTGCAGAAGTACCGCGACCGTCATCGGACCCACGCCACCCGGTACCGGGGTGATCCAGGCGGCGCGTTCAGACGCCGCACCAAAGTCCAAATCGCCCGTTAGCGAGCCGTCCTCTTTACGATTGATGCCCACATCGATAACGGTTGCTCCTGGTTTGATCCATTCGCCTTTTACGATACCTGGCTTACCGACCGCGACAACCAGGATATCAGCCTGGCTGACATGCACCTGCAGATCGTAGGTGAAGCGATGACAGACCGTCGTCGTGGCGCCCGCAAGTAACAGCTCCAGGCACATCGGGCGACCGACGATGTTCGATGCGCCAACGATGACCGCATGTCGACCCTTGTAGATCTCTCCGATATGATCTAATAGCAAGATGATACCCCAGGGCGTGCACGGACGCAGCAGCGGGTTGCGTTGCGTCAGGCGTCCGATATTGTAGGGATGAAAACCGTCAACATCCTTGTCGGGGTGGATGGCATCGATAATAGTCGCTTCATTGATCTGTTCGGGTAGTGGGAGCTGGACCAGGATGCCGTCAATGGCTTCGTCGTCGTTCAGTTCCTCGATCAGGCCAAGCAGTTGCTGTTGGCTGGTGTCCGCCGGTAGATCGAAGGCGCTCGAAATAATGCCGGCGTGCTCGCAGGCCTCACGTTTTTTGCGCACGTAGACCTGGGAGGCGTGGTCCTCGCCGACCAGGATGACGGCCAATCCCGGCGCACGGTGACCTTTGCTGATGCGTTCGGTAATTCTGATACGTACCGATTCGCGCAGCTCGGCTGCAATTTGTTTTCCGTCGATGATCTGGGCGGACATACACTCTCTGCCTGAAATCTGAGCCGGAAGATTCTCTCACGTTGACCGCAATTGCCTCAAGAAAATTGTCATTTATCAGGGGAAACAGACCGTTTCGCGGCGAGATCTTGACCCTCAACGGCGCAGCGCGTATGATCCCGCCTCTTGTATAATTGGAAAGTGCCTCGGGGTATAGCGCAGTCTGGTAGCGCGCCTGCTTTGGGAGCAGGATGTCGGGAGTTCGACAAAATCGCCGGGAGCGATTTTGAACGCGCGAAGCGCGGCCCGCAGGGCGGAGGGCGGAGGGCAGGACGCCCGGAGTAATATCTCTACCCTGCCAATGTGAAACATTGGCTCGTTTCAAGGAGCGACAAGGATTTTAGAGAGGTAAGTTTCTGACTGTAATGCAGATGTACGGGGTATAGCGCAGTCTGGTAGCGCGCCTGCTTTGGGAGCAGGATGTCGGGAGTTCGAATCTCTCTACCCCGACCAAAATTAGCGCCCGTAGCTCAGCTGGATAGAGCATCGGCCTTTAAGCGCACACAATGGTGTGCAGCAAGGAGCCTTTGCAGGGAAACAGAACCTGCAAAGTGGATTGCACTGTATCGGGGAAACCTTAGCAGCCACGAAAGTTTGGCTGTTGGCAATCCCGAGGAAACCGACGGTTGACCCATCCAATGGTTGTTGGATACCATGTCGTATGCATCACACCAAAGAAAAGGGTGACCTGGGTGTTTTGAAGGCTCAGCTCGATATGTACGAGCAGGGATTCGCAATTTTGAATCCCGTGACTGAGCATGCGCCATTTGACCTCGTTATCTACAAGGATAGAGAGTTCAGGCGGGTACAGATTAAGTATAAATCTGTTGATAAGACTGGCAGTATAACAGTACATTTTCGCTCATGCTGGGCGGATAAAAATGGTACTCACATGCAGCAGGTTGACAAAAACGAGATCGACCTCTACTGCGTGTATTGCCCAGATACGGATGAATGCTACTACCTGGACCCCAAGAGCTACAAGCGTTCAGTCACTCTGAGGGTAGAAGCGCCACGAAACAATCAGTTGAGGCACGTTAAGTTGGCAACTGATTTTCGACGGGTTCCGTAGAGACTATACGTGCGACACCTGCGATGGTGAAGAGATAGTCCAGACCACAAACCTGGTAAATCATGGGGCGCCGAAAGGCGTAGTGGTAAGCTAAGCCGAGGGTCGCAGGTTCGAATCCTGCCGGGCGCGCCATATTTTCGGAACAATGGTGGGTGTAGCTCAGTTGGGTGAGCTGGAATCGAAAGTCCAGTGGACTTTCGCAGTTCAGCGAACGCCAGACAGGAGTCTGGCCGGTACCAACTTGAAGCGAAGCAAGGCAGGACGCCGCAGCGCCATGATGTAAACACTTGGAACAATGGTGGGTGTAGCTCAGTTGGTAGAGCCCTGGATTGTGATTCCAGTTGTCGTGGGTTCAAGTCCCATCACTCACCCCAAACTTGCGTGTGCCGATGCACACATGCAAAAATCGCCCGAGAGCGACAAAAATAAAACGGGTCATTAGCTCAGTTGGTAGAGCAGGAGACTCTTAATCTCTTGGTCCAAGGTTCGAGTCCTTGATGACCCACCAATCATATCGATGCCTTACACGGACGTATTAGCATTGCTTTATCAAGTTTAGCCACAGAAAAAACTCCTATTCATTTTGCTGGTTTCACTATTTCTGGTTTAACTCTGTAACGGTTTTTCATTGCTTCGGTCTTGTGGCCGGTCAATCGATCATCTTCTGCGTCAGTGTGCGCTGTGCGCTTCAAATCATGCAAGGCGAACGGTTCAATGCCTTTTTCAACACAGCGTTTTCTGAGGCGCCGCATGGCAGTGTTCAGGGTGCTTTCCTTGAGCTGATCGTTATTGGCACCTGGTATCAGATATTGACTGGCAAACCGTTTATGCGGTTTCAGGGCGCGCCTGATAGCGTCTTCTAATCTATTGGAATATTCGACAATGTCGGTCTTGCTGCCTTTCGTGCGTTCTACCAAGACACTCTCGACAAGCCTATCTGAGTGTTTCAGGCTGCGCGCCTCAATGCTGTCCTTCCCGATAATTAATACACTTGGAAATGTTGACCTTTTTTTATGAGAGGTGTCAGCGTGGGATTTATGGTCATCGGCACCGTCAAAAAGAGTCAAAGGTCATGAAAATTCTAATTGTTGTGCTGTTAGTGTTCGTATCGACCGTGTTGCCGTCGCGGCTCGTGCTACAACTTGAGAATGTGGCACTGCGACATCAGCTCACTGTCTATCAGCGCACAAGCAAACTGGTGTTAATAAAAAGATCGTACGCAATGATTCCGTTGAGTTTTTTGCTGCAGTTGTCGTTCACGTTCGTCCGGAATCGGTGTTCATCTTCGCCGGAATACGCATGGATAGGGTTTTTGGTAGGGACAGCCAGATCCAGAACAGCCGTTGACCCCAGTGAAATCGCAGTCGCTTGCGTGGTGCCTGGTTCACCATCGCCAGCTGTTGGCGAAGCGCTAGAATTTCAAGGAGTAAGAGGGCGCGGCTCTGGAACAGGCCGAGCAGGGTGGACAAGATGGGGAGGGCGATAGTTCTCATGCCGGGACCGTACGACACCTGCAGCAAAAAAGTCAACGGAATCATTGCGTACAAGGTTTTTGGTAGCCACAGCTGGCGCGGTAGCTCACAAGGAACGGCCTTGTCTGTATCGTGTATTTTACGCCTGCTTGATTGACTCGTTAGGGGTTTATAACTATTATGTACGGAAAACCCGTACGTGACAATGGTGGTTGTGATGGACAGTATTAGTGTAAATAAATTTAGAGATAACCTGAAAAGCTGTGTAGAACAAGTGGTTACGAAACATATGCCGCTCAAGGTGACGCGCCGGTCTGGAGAGGATTTTGTGGTCATGAGTGCGGATGACTGGGAGCGTGAGCAAGAAACCATATATGTGCTGCAAAATACGGATTTGATGAAACAAATTGCTGACTCCTTAGCTACCAATAAAGAGAAGAAAGGATACAAACCTACGGCTGGGGAAATGGATGAGATCACTGGTATTTGAAGGTAATACATGGGAGGCCTACGAAGGACTCAGGCAAAAGGACAAAAGAATGCATAAGGCGCTTTGCCGAATATTTAAAGAAATGCTCCGTGGTGATCCGAGCACAGGTATAGGAAAACCTGAACCATTAAAACATAACCTATCTGGCTTATGGTCTCGCCGTATAAGCCAGAAAGACCGGGTCATTTACAAATACGACAAAGACTACATTTACATATATGCAATTGGTGGTCACTATGATCAATTGTGAAACACTTGTCCTTCCCGAAAATTGGTATACCTTGAAATTCCTGGCGTTATAAATTCAGCAGCATAGCGAACCTAACGGCACATAATTGGCATGTTGGTGCGCTGAGGAAAGATTAGGAACAAAACATCGCAAGTCTTTGAATCATAATGATGCTAAAAGGGCTGATTTAGGAACAAGACGGTAGATAAGTGGCTAATATATAAGAAGTGTGTTAGCGGCTCTTAATCTCTTGGTCCGGGGTTCGAGTCCCTGATGACCCACCAATAATATCAATGCCTTACATGGACGTATTAGCATTGTCTTATCAAGCTTAGGAACAGAACAAACTCCTGTTCATTTTGCTGGTTTCACTATTTCTGGTTTAACTCCGT
>JARFQK010000148.1 GCA_029287815.1 Gammaproteobacteria bacterium | reverse complement strand
AATGTATTCCTTTACGCTCTTTGCGCCGATCAATTGTTCTGAATCACAATATTCGGGAACTTCGCCGAGTAGTCCTTCGCCTTCAGCGACAGCTTAGCCGCAGTGCGGCGCGCAATATCGCGATAGATTTCACTGGCCTTGCTGTTCGGGTCATCGGCGACGCTGGGATGACCACCATCGGCATTTTCGCGAATATTGATATCGAGTGGCAGTGCGCCAAGGAAATCGACGTTGTACTGCTCGCACATCTTTTCGCCGCCGCCCTGGCCGAAGATATGTTCGGCATGGCCACACTGCGAACAGATGTGGATGCTCATGTTTTCGACCACACCGAGCACTGGCACTTCAACTTTTTCGAACATCTTCAGTCCCTTGCGGGCGTCAAGCAGCGCGATATCCTGTGGCGTCGTAACGATTACGGCACCACTGACCGGAACTTTTTGCGCCAAAGTCAGTTGCACATCGCCGGTCCCCGGCGGCAGGTCGATCACCAGGTAATCGAGTGATTTCCAGCGGGTGTCACGCAACAGCTGCTCCAGAGCCTGCGTCACCATCGGGCCACGCCAGATCATTGGCGTTTCTTCGTCGATCATGAAACCGATTGACATCGCCTGCAGGCCATGGCCGCCCATCGGCTCGAGCGATTTGCCGTCAGTGGATTCGGGCTTGCCGTGGATGCCGAGCATGCGCGGAACACTGGGGCCGTAAATGTCGGCATCGAGCACACCCACGCGCGCGCCTTCCTGCTGCAGCGCCAGCGCCAGGTTGACCGCAGTGGTCGATTTGCCGACTCCGCCCTTGCCCGACGCAACCGCTATCACGTTCTTGATGCCTTCCAGCGGGTTCATGCCCCCCTGGACCGAGTGGCTGGCGATATCCCAGCTGACATCGATCTCCGCCGAAGTCACGCCGTCAAGATTCTCAATTCTGCCCTTCAGCTGTTCGCCGAGTTTGTCGGCAAAACCGTAGGCTGGATAACCCAGCACTACCTTGACGTTGACCTTGTCGCCGTCGATCGCAGTATCCTTGACCGCACCGGCAGAAATCAGATCTTTGTCAAGGTAGGGATCAATGTATTCTTTTATAGCAGCTTGTACCTGCTCTGTTGAAACGCTCATGCGCTGTACCTCATACCGTGTTCGGCCCGTTTCATAAGTTTATCCGATTGTACATCACTAAATACTTGATTTAACCACTGCAGTTAGAGTGTTAAGCCTGTATTGCTCGGTGCTGGCGTGCTAAGTTATGCGCCCGACCGATTCAGTTGCAAGACAGCCTTTGGATATGACTACGCAGCGAAAAATACTCGTTACCAGTGCACTGCCGTATGCGAACGGGCCGATACATCTGGGCCACCTGGTTGAATACATTCAAACGGATATATGGGCACGCTTTCAGCGATTGCAAGGCCATGAATGCTATTACGTCTGCGCCGATGACGCACACGGCACACCGATCATGCTGCGCGCTCGCCAGGATGGAATCGAGCCGGAACAACTGATCGCGGCAATGCACAAGGAGCACGAGGCTGACTTCGCCGATTTTTTGATCGGTTTCGACAATTACCACAGCACGCATTCTGAGGAAAACCGTCAATTTGCCAATGAGATCTATCTGAAATTACGCGAGGCGGACCACATCGCGACGCGAAAGATTTCGCAATCCTACGATCCCGAGGCAGAAATGTTTCTACCGGATCGTTTCATCAAGGGCACCTGCCCGAAATGCGGCGCCGAAGACCAATACGGTGACAACTGTGAAGTCTGCGGCTCGACCTACGCGCCTACTGACTTGATCAACCCGGTTTCTGTGATCAGTGGCGCGGCACCGGTTGAGAGAGAATCGGAGCAGTATTTCTTTAAACTGAGTGACTTCACGGAAATGTTGCAAAAATGGCTGCATCAGGGTCACGTCCAGCCGGAGATCGCTAACAAGCTCAATGAATGGTTCGAGGAAGGGCTGCAGGACTGGGACATCTCGCGCAATGCGCCATACTGGGGCTTCGAGATACCCGATGCTCCCGGCAAGTATTTTTACGTCTGGTTGGATGCACCGATCGGCTACATGGCAAGCTTCAAAAATCTGTCCGATCGCATTGGCATCTCATTCGATGAATACTGGCACAGCGAGAGCGACACCGAACTCTACCATTTCATCGGCAAGGACATTGCGCGTTTCCATACTCTGTTTTGGCCTGCCGTACTCCACGGCGCTGGTTTCCGTACGCCGACGGCTGTGTACTGTCACGGCTTCCTGACAGTCAATGGACAAAAGATGTCCAAATCACGTGGCACATTCATTAAAGCGCGCACTTACCTGAACAACCTGAATGCCGAATACCTGCGTTATTACTACGCGGCCAAGCTGTCATCGGGTGTTGATGATATCGACCTGAACCTGGACGACTTCATGCAGCGAGTGAATTCCGATGTCGTCGGCAAGGTCGTCAACATTGCGAGTCGTTGCGCCGGTTTCATCAACAAACGCTTCGACAACCAGCTGTCAGCCAGCCTGCCAGATCCAAGCCTTTACCGGGAGCTGGTCGATGGCGGCGCGTCGATCGCTACAGAATTCGAACGCCGCGAATACAGCAAGGCCGTGCGCGAGATCATGGCGCTGGCAGACAAGGCCAATGTCTATATTGATGAAAACAAGCCCTGGGCGTTGATCAAGCAGCCCGGCAAGGCTGCCGAGGTACAGGCGATCTGTACCCAGGGCATCAATATGTTTCGGGTGCTGATGACTTATTTGCAGCCGATACTGCCGCAAACCGCAGAAAAATCAGCACACTTTCTGAACAGCGCTCTGGCCTGGACCGAATTGAGCGAACCCTTGCTCAGCCACGCGATCAACAAATTCAAACCTCTAATGACCCGTGTTGAAAAATCGTCGATTGAAACCATGATCGAACAATCCACAGAGCATCTCGAGCCGGAGCAGAAGGCTGCGGAAACCGGTGGAGCTTTGGCGGATGACCCATTGGCCGCCGAAATCGCATTCGAAGACTTTGCCAAGGTCGACCTGCGCATCGCAAAGATCATCAAGGCTGAACATGTCGAAGGCGCCAACAAGCTGCTCCAGCTGACACTGGACATCGGCGGAGAAAACCGTACCGTCTTTGCTGGCATCAAATCGGCCTATGCGCCCGAGATGCTCGAAGGCCGTCTGACTGTGATGGTCGCTAACCTGGCGCCGCGCAAGATGCGGTTTGGCGTCTCGGAGGGTATGGTGCTGGCCGCCGGCCCCGGCGGCGAAGATGTTTTCATCCTGAGCCCGGACGATGGAGCTCAGCCGGGCATGAGGGTCAAATAAAGACCCGACCCCCCCCCCACCTGCCGCCTGACGCGTGCGGATTCACCATCGCCAACCGGTTGCTGCCCATCTTCGGTAATTCCTGGGCAAGGATCTACAATCTGGTTATGAAAGTTCTGGTCCTGGAGAATAGCCGACTGTTCCAAAGAACCCTGCGCGACCTTCTCGAGGAGGTCGGTTGCGGAGTCGATTGCGTCAACTCCGGTGAAGAAGGCATCCTGCTGTTGAACAGCAACAAATATGGATTGATCATTGCTGGACAAAACATATTCGACGAGAGCAGCGCCGCCCTGATCCAATACTGCCAGACACAGGTCAATGAATGCCCGATACTGCTGCTGACATCCGAACCCAATGAAGCCCTGCTGAACAATGCCCGCAGCGCCGGGATCAGGGACATCTTTCCCAAGACCGACATCTCGCAACTGCGTGAGCACATCCATTACCGCATCAACGGCAAGCGCAATATTGTGATTCACGGAGGCCGGGTGATTTACGTAGAGGACAGTCCGTCTGTTGCACACGCGATCACACGAGAACTGCAAGAGATGAACCTCTTTGTTGATCACCATAGAAGCGCTGAAGACGCTTACAACGCGCTGCTGAAAAATGATTATGACCTGGTCATCACCGATGTGATGCTCAAAGGCGCGATGAGTGGCCTGTCACTGGTCCGCATGATACGCGCTTTGAAAAATCACCGTGCAGGGCTGCCTATTTTGGCGATGACAGGCCATGACGACCCGAAACGCCGTATTGAGTTGTTCCATGCAGGTATCAACGATTACGTCACCAAACCGCCAATCGAGGAGGAATTCGCCGCCCGGGTCAAAAACCTGATATCCAACAAGCGACTGCACGATGAAGTCAGACAGCAGAAACAGACGCTGCAACGTCTCGCGATGCGTGACCAGCTGACCGGATGCCATAACCGTCACAGCCTCATCGAAAGCGCTCCGCGCTTTATCAGTGATTCGACGCGATACAAGCATGCGTTGTCGATCATGCTGCTAGACCTCGACCGCTTCAAAAGCATCAATGATGAACATGGCCACGTCATGGGCGATAAGGTGCTCGCGCATATTGGCAGACTGCTGCGCGAATCATGCCGTCCGGGTGATTTCGTTGCCCGCATCGGCGGTGAGGAGTTCCTGATGCTGCTGCCGTATTATTCTGCCGATCAGGCCGTTAGCAAGGGAGAGCAGATTAGATTATCGATCGAACAAAGCAATCCGAGAGGCCTGCGCGTGACTGCCAGTATCGGCATTGCCAGCCTGTGCGAACAGCATGATCAAGATTTCGACCGCTTGTACAAATCGGCCGACGAAGCCGTCTATGACTCGAAGAAAAACGGCCGCAATCACGTCAC
>JARFQK010000095.1 GCA_029287815.1 Gammaproteobacteria bacterium | reverse complement strand
AAGGCTTCGACGTCCACGTACCCAAGGGCTATATCTACTTTGCAATGGCATTTTCGGTCACGGTCGAGATGCTCAATATCCGCATGCGCAAGAAAGTGGCCGAGCCGGTCAAGCTGCATAAACATATCGAAGGAGACTAATCACGGTCGCATGATTGTGCGCATGACTTGACGCAGAGGACGCAAAGGCGCAGAGAAATTTTTTGGAAGCAGGCGCGGCCAAAGCCGCTCCGCCTTTCTCCCATCATCATACTATCTGTCGCTGGACCATCGTAGGGTGCGCCGCGCGCACCATGGCCAATTCGTCGCGACCAAATGCGCGGTGCGCGCGGCGCACCCTACGATGTTGCCTGCTGATATCGCATATCCCCGAGCATTCCCGCATAATCCTGATTTATGATTGCGAGCCCGCGACAAACCAGGATTTCTTCATTTTTTCAGCAGCTTACGGTCTTCTTGCTTTGGTTGGGTTTGATCAACGTTGCGCATGCGCAGCTCGTGATCACTGGCGTTGATGAATCCATGCAGGCCAATGTGCTCGCCTTTGTGAGACTCGATGATGAACCTTGCGATGCGCCTGACTGGCGCATCCGACGTCTGTTTGTCGGTGCCGAGAAGGAGATCCGCGAGGCGCTCGAAGTCGTTGGTTATTACAATGTCGTGATCGAACAGCACTTGGAGAGAAATGAACAATGCTGGCAGGCAAATTTTGATATCACGCTCGGACGGCCGGTTGTGCTGCGCAACGTGTCGATCAAAATCGACACTGATGGTGTACGGGACAGTGTGCTGGACAGCATCGTTGCGGAATGTGGTTTACAGCCAGGAGATACCTTACAACACGCCAAGCACGATGCCTGCAGGCGCAGCATCAGGCGCGCGGCTGAAAACCGCGGTTATTTTGGCGCTGAATTCACCGACCGCCGCATTGATGTGTTCCCCAATGAGTACGCGGCCGACATTACGCTGCATTTCAAAACCGGACCGCGTTACGTCTTCGGCGAAGTTACTTTCGAACAGGATGTATTGGATCCCGACTTGATCCGACGCTTCGTCACGGCCACAGCTGGCGAACCCTATGATGCGCAGCTCGTCAGAAGGATGCAGCGCAACATCGTCGGCAGTGCCTATTTCGATCAGGTCGTATTCGCACGCGATCCTCGCGGCGACCCGCATTTCGACGTACCGATAACGATCGAACTCACGCCGGGGAAGAAATTCCAGTATAACGCCGGTGTCGGGTTTGCGACCGACATCGGGCCGCAACTGCGTTTTGGTGTGCTGAACAGGCGCAGCAATGCCTTTGGTCACCAGGTCGAATTCGAGACCAACCTGTCGAACGTCATCTCAGACATCGGCGTTACCTATCGTATACCCCTCGACAGGCCGAGGGACTGGTTTACGATTGATACCGAGTACAAGGTTGAGGACAATGACAGCTTCAGCAGTGACCTGTTCACAACCGGTGTGCAACGCGTGCATGAGCTCGATAACGACTGGCTACGTACCATGTTCCTGGATCTGCGGCTCGAGGACTATGAAGCCGGCACCGTGGACGACGGCTATTCCAGGCTGCTGACACCCGGCGTTAGCTATACCTTCATCGAAGAGGATTTCCCGCCGCGACCGCTCGAAGGCCACCGCAGCACTGTCCAAACACGCGGTGCCTACGACGGTCTGGTATCAGATACCAGCTTTCTGCAAGTCTATGGAAACACCAAATGGGTGTTTGGACTCTGGTCAGGTGGACGCTTTTTGACCCGGGCTGAAATCGGTGCGACCCTGATCGATGAGCTGGACACACTGCCGGCATCGGTACGTTTCTTCGCCGGCGGTGACGTCAGTGTCCGTGGCTACGCCTACAATTCACTCGGGCCAACAGATCCGTTTGGCGCGGTTGTCGGTGGCGAGAACCTGCTGGTCGGCAGTGTCGAGATCGACCAGCTGATCTCGGACAGCTGGGCGCTGGCGGCGTTCATCGATAGCGGTAATGCCTACGATGACTACACCGATTTCGATCCGGCGACTGGTGTCGGCGTTGGCATTCGCTGGTTCTCGCCGCTCGGCCCGATCCGGTTTGATGTTGCCGTACCGTTGGAAGCGGGCGCGCCGGACGATTACCGTATTCACATCACCCTGGGGCCCGATCTGTGATGCGCCTAGTCACATTGGCTGTGCTCGGCACGCTGATTGCGGTGGCTGTGCTCACGTTGTTACTGGCCTCGCTTGTGGTCTGGCTGGTTCAATCGGAAACCGGCAGCCGCTGGTTGTTGGAGCAGGGGCTCGGCATCGCGCCGGTAGATATTCAGGCTAGCGGTATCTCCGGCACGCTGGCTGAGGGTCTGGGGGTCGAGCATCTGTCGATTGTGCTTCCGACAGTTGAAATACGCGCGAATGCTGTCGTTGCGAGCTGGAATCCAGCCCGCCTCCTGGCAGGCGAAGTGGATATCAAGCGAGCGACCATCGCCGAGCTCGATATCGATGTCTTGCCGCGTGACAGCGACACTGACCGCTCGGATGAAGACGTCAGGGAGGACAGACTCTTCTGGTTGCAGATCCCGGTGGATATCAATATCGACGCAGGACAGCTTGGTATACTGCGGATTGAAAAAGCTGAGTTCGAAAATCTTGGTCTTGCCGGTAGCTATGGTAGAGGGCGTCTAAAAATCGATAGCCTCAATGGTGAGACAGCCGGTCTCAGCCTGCAAGCGAATGGTCAGCTGATCGGGCCGGATCCTGGTCAGATTGAGCTTGCTGCCAACTGGGCGATGTCGGAACAAAACCTGAGCGGTAGCGGCGATTTCAGCGGCAATATCAACGAGCTCCGATTCACCCAGCTGATCAAAATTCCGGAAACGGTCCATTTCGATGGTTCGCTTTATGATCTGTTCAACGCGCCGTCGCTGGCGGGCGTGGCTGAATGGGAGAGTCTGCGCGTGCCGGGCGAAGCGGCTCTCTCCAGTGAGTCCGGCAAGTTCTCGATCAACAGCGATTTTCGATCGGCACGCATGGAAGGCAAACATATCGTGTTACTGGAAAACTGGCCGCAGGCACCGATGGAACTGGCTGCGCTAGCCGACCTGAAAGGTGTCACGATCGACAACTATGTCCTTGAAGCTCTTGGTGGGCAGGTCTTTGGGTCGGGGCAGATCGATTACGCTGAAGGCCTGCAGGGTCAGCTTGTGATCAAGGCATCGCAGATCGACACCGGGCTGGTCAATGCGGACGTAGCGGGCCAGCTTGATTTCGATGCGACGCTGGTGCTTGACTCGCCAGATAGCTTCGCGATCGACGTGAACAAAGCCAGGGCGGTAGTCGAAAACAGAACTTTCGAGGGTAACGGCCACGCCCATTGGCGTGACGCAAAACTCGCAGCGTTCAAAGCAAATATCATGGCCGGTCCAAACCGTATGATCGCCGATATCAAATTGGGCACGCAGCTTGGCGGTACGATCGAGACCGACGCACCGGATCTTGCGGCGCTGTGGCCCGGTCTGAAGGGTCAGATGGATGCTACGGTCACGCTTGCCGGCAATATCGAGCGGCCGCAGGCGGATGTTCAAGCAAGCGGGATGAATCTTGGTTTCGATTCGCATTCAGTCGAAACATTCAGCTTAACCGCAGCTCTGCAGAAGGGAGACCGCTTGACGGCTAACCTGGCCACCACCGGCCTCGTCAGCGACGGGCAAGAACTGGGCGATCTGGATTTTGAGGTGGCGGGCACCCTGGCTGAGCATCAATCGAAACTTCACCTGGAGGGTGGGGTGGTTGAGGTCCAACTAAAAGCTGCTGGCGCCTGGGATGGTGAACAGCTTATCCAGCGTTTTGGTGAAGGCAGCATAACACCTGAGGGTCTCCCCAGCTGGCGACTGGAGAAAAATTCAGAACTGCGCTTGTCAGCGGCCGGTGGTCAGGTGAGCGCGCACTGCTGGAAACTGAATACGTCTAGCATGTGCATCAAAGACAGCCAGTGGAGTGAGCAAAGCTTGAAAAGCGCTATAGTGATCGATGACTTTGCTCTCGCCACTCTTGAGCCATTGCTTGTCGAAGGTAACAGTATCGATGGCTCAGTGGATGCCAGCTTGAAACTCGAACGCGGTAGCACCGGAATGCAGGCCGAATTGCACTGGCAGCAGTCGCAAACGGTGCTCGGTTTTGATGACGGTATCGACAGGTTCCAGACCATCGTCGATCACGTTCAGATCGATCTTGATTCCAATGAATCTCAGACGAATCTGGTCGCAACACTCAGCGGTGAACAGGGTCTGGAAATGAAGAGCACGGCAATCGTCAAAGGGCCACTTAGCGCTGACAGCCCCATGCAGGCCACTGCCAGAGGCCGGATACCGAGCATCGAGCTACTGCGGCCGCTGTTTCAACGAGTGGTCCATCCGGGTGAAATCAAAGGTGAACTGACGCTAGATTTGAATGCGAGCGGCACCCTGGGTGATCCGGTACTCGACGGGGGTGCCTACCTGGTCGACGGCTCGCTGGGACTGGTCGACGCCGGCATCACTTTGAGCAGCATCAACATCAAAGCGGAAAGTGACGGAACCGATAAACTAGTCGTCACAGGCGATCTGCGCTCTGGAGACGGGAGCGCGACCATTTTAGGCGAGTTGCACGCCGCCGATGAACTCGGCCTGGAAGCCGATGTTCGCGTCCAGGGGCAAAATCTGGCCAGTTTGCGGCTGCCAGACCTGAGTGTAGACACCTCTCCAGATCTGAAGCTACGCATCGCCGACGACCTTTTCGATATCAGCGGGACGCTAGCGATTCCAAGTGCCACCGCCCAGATTCGCGATCTGCCTCGGGGCGCGGTACCGAGTTCGCCTGACGTTGTCGTGCACGCACCGGAACGTACCGTTGAAGAGCCGATAGGGACGATCGTCACCGGCGATGTCGAGGTCTTGCTCGGCGATCAAGTCCGCTTCAGCGGCTTTGGTTTGAACGCCCGGCTCGAAGGCGGCTTACGGCTGACACAGACCCGTGGCGATTTTCTACGCACCCGCGGTACTGTGCGCGTGCGTGACGGATTTCTGACCGGCTACGGCAGGGAATTGCGTGTAGACCGCGGTGATCTCACTTTCGTTGGCCCGCTGGACGATCCGCTGATCAACATACAGGTCAGCCGCGAATCCATCTATGAAGGCCGGGTCTATATCGTTGGACTACGTCTTACCGGATCAGCTCAAAACGTGATCACCGAACCCTTTTCCAGACCGTCGATGCCCGAACGCGACGTATTGTCGTTCCTGCTGATCGACCGGCCCGCCTCTTCGGATGCCGATGCCAGCGGCGCTGCACTCGCGCTTGGCCTGCAGCAGATGGTGCCGGGTGACAGCGGTATACTCGGGCTGGACGAGATCAGCTTCGAAACCAATGCTGCCAACGAGGCTGCAATGGTGGCCGGCAGGCGGATCAATGAGAACCTGTTCGTGCGCTACGTGTTTGGTACCCGTGGTGAACCCGGATCATTCCGAATCCGCTATACGCTCGGTCGGGGCTTCAGCCTGGAAGCGACCACCGGTTCCCGTCAGTCGCTCGATCTAATATACATGCTGGAGCGCTAGCGCGCATTTCTCACCAGGATCACGTCGGCGGGCGCAAGGAGACAGCCGCTTGGTGAATAGAGAGCCGGTCGCCACCCCAGGGACTCGAGACCTGTACTTGCCAATCCTGTCGGAGTAAGATCTTGCTCTGAGGTAGCTCGATTCAAAAATCCTGAACAATAATGATGGATGACCCGATGCATCATTGTCACTGATTTTCAATCGGCTGATCACAAGAGGAGAATGCCGCTATGCACAAAATGTTTGTTGCCGTTCTTGGCATCGGGACAATGGCGATCGATCTTGTAATTTTTCCGGCTTTCGCACAATTGAGCCCGCCACCTGACAAACAGTCAATGGCTGATGTCTATACTGGCAAATCTTATTCACCATACGCGGGCCGCGGCTTTCCCAGCCAAATCTACTGGGGTGATACTCATTTGCATACATCGATGTCTTTCGATGCCGGTGCTTTTGGCAACCGGCTCGGTATCGATCAAGCCTACCGCTTTGCGCGTGGTGAAGAAATAATATCCTCGACAGGCATACCGGCAAAACTGTCGCGGCCACTCGACTGGCTGATGGTCGCCGACCATTCCGACAACATGGGCTTTTTTCCGGACCTGCTCGCCGGTGAACAACGACTGCTCGCCGATCCCCAGGGACGGGAATGGTATGACCGCATCCAGGCAGGCGAAGGCGTCGACGTGGCGCTCGATATCATCGCGCTGTTTTCACAGGGCGAATTTCCTGAAGCGTTGATGTACTCGCCCGATACGATGGCGTACAAAACCGCCTGGCAGGAAACCATCAAAACAGCCGAGGAATACAACGATCCGGGCAAGTTCACCGCCTTCATCGGCTTCGAATGGACTTCGCTGGTCAAGGGCAACAACCTGCACCGCGTGGTCATGTACCGCGATGGCGCGGACAAGGCTTCACAGATGTTGGCCTACACCACGGTGCCGCCGCTCGGCAGCCCGAACCCGCGTGATCTGTGGAAATGGATGTCCACTTACGAGGAAAAAACCGGTGGCGATGTGCTCGCGATTGCCCACAACGGCAATCTTTCCAACGGCATCATGTTTCCACTCAAGGAACAGTATGACGGCAAGAACCTGAACAGAAACTACGTGACCGAGCGCGCCAAGTGGGAACCGGCCTACGAAGTCACCCAGATCAAGGGGGATGGGGAGGCCCATCCCTACCTGTCGCCCGAAGATGAGTTCGCCGACTACGAGAACTGGGATCTCGGCAACCTGGATGCCTCCGAGGCCAAAACCGATGACATGCTGGCCGGTGAGTACGCCCGCGAGGCATTGAAGCGGGGACTGGCACTCGAGAAGAA
>JARFQK010000054.1 GCA_029287815.1 Gammaproteobacteria bacterium | reverse complement strand
TTGATTCTGCGCGCCTCATCGGCGGAATAGTTCACGAGTCCGCGGGCAATTTCCACGCCATCGGGCGACAGGCAACTGACCATGTCGCCGCGGTTGAACCGGCCTTTGACGCCAGTCACGCCCACGGCGAGCAGGCTGACGCCCAAGTGTGACAGCGCACGGCTGGCGCCTTGATCCAGTTGCAGGCTGCCCCTGACGACCAGATGCCCGGCGAGCCACTGCTTTCTCGCGGCCAGTTTTTCCGTTTTCGGACTCAGCAGCGTGCCTATTTCGGTGCCCCGTGCGATTTCGAGCAGCACGTTTTGCGCTCTGCCGGAAGCGATCAGGGTCGCGGCGCCGGACCGTGCCGCACGTTGCGCGGCGGTTATCTTGGTGCGCATGCCGCCACGGCCCAGCACGCCGCCGGAACCGGCCATCGCGAGAATGGTCGGGTCGGCGGCGTTGGCTTCGCTGATTAACTCGGCATCCGGGTTTTGTCTTGGGTCTTTGTCGTACAGTCCGTGCTGGTCGGTCAGTATGATCAGTGCATCGGCTTCGACCAGGTTGGCGACCAGGGCGGCGAGCGTGTCGTTGTCACCGAAGCGGATCTCGTCAGTTGCGACGGTGTCGTTCTCGTTGATGATCGGTATCGCGCCCATTTGCAGCAGCGTTCTGAGTGTGCTGCGGGCATTCAGGTAGCGCTGTCGGTTGGACAGGTCGTCATGGGTAAGCAGCACCTGGGCGGTGTGGATGTCATGGTGCTGAAAGCAGGATTCGAAGTGCTGGATCAGGCCCATCTGCCCTAGCGCGGCCGCGGCCTGGAGCTCGTGCAGCGCGTGCGGACGCCGTCGGATGCCCATCCGCGTCATGCCCTCGGCAACTGCACCCGAGGAGACCAGGAGCAGTTCCTTGCCAGCATTGCGCAGTTGCGACATCTGCTCGGCCCAGCCTCTGATTGCAACGATATCGAGGCCCTTGCCCTCGTTTGTGATCAGCGCGCTGCCGATTTTGATGACCCAGCGTTTGCTGCGGCCGAGATTAACTCTGTTGGTCATCCAGTTCAGCACCTGAATTCTGAGCGAGCTGTTCCCGCTGAAGAGTCAAATAGTTCATGATGTCGTACACGAGCTGTTCGGTACCCGATTTCGCCAGCGCGGAGATCGTGTACACCGGTCCCTCCCACTTCAGCGCATCGATGATCAGCTGGCGTCGCTCGGCGAGTTCCTGTTCGCTCAATAAGTCCGTCTTGTTCAACACCAACCAGCGTTGTTTCTGTACCAGCTGCTCGCTGTAGTTTGCCAGTTCTTTCAGGACCTTTTTTGCGTCATCGACCGGGTTGCTTTGATCGAACGGTGCAATGTCGATGATGTGTAGTAACAGCCGAGTTCGGGCAAGGTGTTTCAGAAACTGGATACCCAGGCCTGCTCCGGCCGACGCGCCTTCGATCAGTCCCGGAATATCGGCCACGACAAAACTCTTGTACGTGTCGACGCGGACCACGCCAAGGTTCGGGTACAGCGTCGTGAACGGGTAATCAGCCACCCTCGGCCGCGCTGCTGACACTGCACGGATGAAGGTCGACTTCCCCGCGTTGGGCATGCCCAGCAGACCGACATCGGCCAGGACTTTCAGCTCCAGCCTCAACACGCGGCGCTCGCCGGGTGTGCCGGGCGTGCATTTGCGCGGGGCGCGGTTGGTGGAGCTTTTGAAGCGTGTGTTGCCAAGACCGTGAATGCCACCTTTGGCGACCAGGATCTTCTGACCGGCATCGGTCAGGTCGCCGATCAGCTCGCGCGTGTCGTCATCGTAGATCAGTGTGCCGACCGGTACCGGGATCAGCAGGTCGGTGCCGCTCTTGCCGGTCATTTGCCGGCCCTGACCTTTGTGGCCGGGTTCCGCGGTATAGGTGCGTACGTGACGAAAGTCGGACAGCGTATTCAGGTTGTTGTCGCCGACCAGATAGACACTGCCACCATCGCCGCCGTCGCCACCATCCGGTCCGCCGCGCGGGATGTACTTCTCACGGCGAAAATGCACCACGCCGCTGCCGCCATCACCGGCAATGGTCTTGATTGTCACTTCATCAACAAACCGCATGATTCTCAGTTTCTCAACATGTCGATAAACGCAGAGAGCGCAGAGGCGCAGAGTGCGCCGAGCCGGTGATTGTTTTGCCCGTTGACGCCGTTTTCCTTCCTGCTGGCGTCTATGCTACCTAGTCAATTTTCCAGAACCATCTATTTTCTCTGCGACCTCTGCGTCTCCGCGGCCTTCGCGTTACATCGGTCTGTTGCCGCTCTTGTGGTCTTTTCTGCATCCATTCCAGCTAATTCAGCATGTCGATGAACGCAGAGGTCACAGAGGCGCAGAGTGCGCAGAGCCAGCTGATTGGCTTGCCAGTTGATGCCTTTGTCCTTTTATCTTAAGTTCTGGCCACCTCGCCAATTTTTCAAAACAATCAATTTTCTCTGCGACCTCTGCGTCTCCGCGCCCTCCGCGTTCCTTCGATAAAGCTACTCTGATAAAAAAAAGCCCCGGCGGGCGGGGCTTTTTCGGACTTCTTTGAGACCTGCGTCTCAAGCCGCGACCACGCTGACGGTTTTGCGTTTTCTTGGGCCGCGCACCTCGAATTTCACACTACCATCGGCTGTCGCGAACAGCGTATGGTCCCGTCCCATACCAACGTTCTCGCCGGCGTGGAATTTGGTGCCGCGCTGGCGAACGATGATGTTGCCAGCCAAGACGTTCTGGCCACCGAATTTCTTCACGCCCAGGCGTTTTGATTCTGATTCACGGCCGTTGCGGGTGCTGCCTGCTGCTTTCTTGTGTGCCATGGTTGATTCTCCTAGCCTTCGATGCCGGTAATTTCGATATCAGTATAATGCTGACGATGGCCGATCTTTTTCTGGTGGTGTTTGCGCCGCTTGAACTTCATGATTTCAATCTTATCGGCTCGGCCGTGCGCCTTGACGGTCGCGGTGACCTTGCCACCATCCAGGAAGGGTGTACCAACGTTGATATTGTCGCCGTCCGCGATCATCAAAACCTTGTCGAGCTCGATAGACGCCCCTTCCTCGGCTTCCAGTTTTTCGATGCGGCAAAGATCGCCTTTGGCGACCCTGTATTGTTTACCACCTGTGCTGACTACAGCATACACGGTGTATTCTCCAAGTCGTTGACAGAAAAGGCGCAAATTTTAGCGGGAATGCCCGTCTATGGCAAGCATTTGCGGCATGTTCCACCAAGTTTTCACATCGCTTGCTTGACCGGCGTTGCCTGTGGCGATTAGGATGCGCAGTCTGTTTACAAGAGCCCAACAACAGTGTCCGAAGTACTGATTAGTTTCGACGAAATCAATGCCTTATGTCATCAGGACATGACCGAGGTCAATCGCGTGATCCGTCAGCGACTGCAATCCGACGTCGCGCTGGTGAACCAGTTGGGACACTATATCATTGATTCCGGCGGCAAACGCTTTCGCCCGCTGCTCGTGCTGTTGTCCGCCAGAGCCCACGGCTATGAAGGGGATTTGCACTACCCGCTGGCTGCTATCATCGAATTCATCCACACCGCAACGCTGTTGCACGATGATGTCGTCGATGAGTCCAGTTTGCGCCGCGGCAAGGAGACGGCCAATGCGCTTTTCGGCAATGCTGCCAGCGTTCTGGTTGGCGATTTCCTCTACTCCCGTGCGTTCCAGATGATGGTCGATGTGAACAGCATGAGGGTGATGGATATCTTGGCGAATACGACCAACGTGATCGCGGAAGGCGAAGTCATGCAGTTGATGAACGTGCATGACGCCGATACCAGCGAGCAGCGCTACGTCGAAGTGATCCACTCCAAGACGGCAAAACTGTTCGAGGCGGCCACGCGTCTGGGCGTGGTGATCAGTACCGGCGATGAACGGCAGGAAAAAGCGATGGCACGCTACGGCAAGCATCTCGGCACCGCGTTCCAGCTGATCGATGATGTGCTCGATTACACCTCGACCAGCGACGATATGGGCAAGAATGTCGGCGATGACCTGGCTGAAGGCAAACCGACACTGCCGTTGATCTGCGCGATGAGTCGTGGCAGCGTGGCGCAGGCGGAGCTGATTCGCAAAGCCATCGAGCAGGGCGGTTATGACTATATCGACCAGGTGCAGCAGATCATTCACGACACCGGAGCGCTGGACTACACTGCAGCGGTTGCGCGAGTGGAGGCGGATCACGCGCTGGATGCCCTCGATCAATTGAAGGATTCCGACTACAAACAGGCGCTGGTCTCGCTCGCGCATCTGTCGGTCGATCGCAACCGGTGAAAAAACAGGCTAGAATACGGTTTTCGGAGTGTAGCTCAGCTTGGTAGAGCACTACGTTCGGGACGTAGGGGTCGGAGGTTCAAATCCTCTCACTCCGACCAGATAGCGCTGCACGCAACAACGACTGGAACGACTGTGGTCAAGGGCACTTTATATATCGTATCGGCGCCTTCGGGAGCGGGCAAAACCAGTCTGGTGCAGGCATTGGTCGAAACGCTGTCCGATGTCGTGGTCTCGGTGTCACACACCACCCGACCGATGCGCGAGGGCGAGGTGGATGGCGTCAATTACCATTTCATTGACCAACGTCGTTTTCAGCAAATGAGCGATAACGGTGATTTCCTGGAACATGCCAGCGTATTTGGCAACAGTTACGGCACCTCACGGCAGCACATCCAGGCACAACTGCTTTCCGGTAAGGATGTTATTCTGGAGATCGACTGGCAGGGCGCCAGGCAGATTCGACAGCTGATGCAAGATTGTCGGAGTATTTATATACTACCTCCATCGGTGCAGGCTTTGCGTGACCGCCTGTGCAACAGGGAGCAGGACAGCGATGAGGTGATTGAGTCGCGCATGCAGCAGGCGGTCGGTGAAATGTCACATTGCGATGAATTCGATTTTATCGTGATCAATGATGATTTTACCCAGGCACGCGATGAACTGGCATCGATCTTTGTCTGCAACCGTATGCGGCGCGAACATCAGCAGCAGGTGCACACCGATCTGCTGGCGGATTTGCTGCGGAAGCCCTGAATAAATCAGCGTTTCTGCAAAAATAAAGGAAGCTCTGAATAGTTCATCCGTGAATTATCAGAGCACGGGAAACAAAAAATGCGATTTTCTGTTTCCCTCCAGTTTCAATCGCTTAAAGCGATCAAAAATGGCGGCGCATCCGTGCGCCGCGGAAACTCTGAATCAATCAGAGTTTTCTGAACTCTTAGATTGTGAGTATTGGAGAACTACATGGCACGATTAACCGTGGAAGACTGCCTCGACAACGTCGACAACCGTTTTGAGCTCGTTCTGGTGGCAGCGAAACGCGCTCGCCAGCTTGCGATGGGCGCTGAGGCTTTGGTCGAGCTGGAAAATGACAAGCCGACTGTGCTTGCCCTGCGCGAAATTGCAGAGAACAAGATCAATAAATCAGTTCTGGATGAGGAAGTTGTCCCTCAAGACGATATCGAAGCGATGATCGAAGGGGAGTTGATGAAAAGCTCGATGTCGCTGAGCGACGATCAGACAGGGCTCTGAT
>JARFQK010000020.1 GCA_029287815.1 Gammaproteobacteria bacterium | reverse complement strand
CTTGGCACCAATCTGGCCGATTTCTGCGACCACCGGGAAGTCACGGAGTACATCCTGAACTGTCACGCCAATAGCGCAGTCAGAGCTTATCAACGCGACGAGGCCGAGTTTGATCTCCCGGCAACCGACAAGCGTGCGTCGATCAGTGCCTTTCCATTGTTTTCACAAAAAAATGAACAGCAGTTGCTCGGCACTGTGTTTGCGCTTCGCGATATTACCCATGAAGGTGTCGAACTTAAAAACAACAGCGAGTTTATCGCGCACGTTGCTCACGAGTTGAAGGCGCCGCTTAACGTGCTATTCATGTACAGCGAAACCCTGCTCGACCATGCGGATGCTTCCAGGGAGCTAACGATCGAAGCGGCCAATGTCATCCACGACGAGACCGAGCGGATTTCACAGATGATCGACAATCTGCTGAACCTGACCATGATAGAAATGGGCACGGTGGCGATGCGGCGACAGCGCATCAAGGTCGCCGAGTTTCTCGAAGACATTTACCAGACCATGTCGCGCAACAAGCAGGTGCAGACCATGGAATTCAACCTCAAGCTGGAAGATGACCTCGGTACGGTTCAGCTCGACAAGGACCTCGTTCGTGTCTGCATCAACAACCTGGTCAGCAACGCGATCAAATACAACAGGCCGGATGGAAAAATCGAGCTTAGCGCAGAGCATCAGGACAACGAGATCATCATCCGTGTGCGCGATACCGGCATCGGTATCTCGGCAGACGATCAGCAGCTTATCTTCAGCAAGTTTTATCGGTCCGACGATGCCGAAGTCCGCAAGCGTACCGGTCACGGTCTGGGCCTTTCTCTGGTGAACGAAATCGTCAAATTGCACCACGCAAAAATCCAGTTGAACAGTACGCCGGGCGAAGGCTCTGAGTTCGTCATTACTTTCAACCGAGAGAGCCAGATGCTCAAGGACGCGATATGAATATGCAGAAGGTGCTGATTGCAGATGACGAGCCCTACGTGGCCCGGGTGCTGAAACTGGTTTTGCAGCAGCAGGGTTACCAGGTTACCTGTGTCAATACTGGCAAAGAGGCACTCGATGTGTTTGCAGGCTTGCAGCCCGATATTGTGGTTACCGATGTCAAAATGCCTCGTATGAGCGGACGCGAGCTCGTCGAGGCCATCAGGGCTATGGAAGGCAAGAAGAACATCCCGGTGGTTGTGATGACGTCGACGCTCGAAAGTGAAAACAGAGAATGGGTGCACCAACTGGGTAACATCTCATTTCTTGGCAAGCCGGTGAGTCCTCGTGATCTGATCAGGGTGATCAACGGTTATTTTCTCCAGAGCAAGGCATCCTGACCCAAGGCTGATCATTATGTTATTCCCAAGTTTGTACGAAGAGCTCGATATCGATCGCTATGCCGCATTAGCGCTAGAGATCTTGCAAGAATACGATGTGTTCATTGCCCTGTGTGACGATAGCGGTCGGATTGTCTGGGCCAATGAAGAAAATGCAGCGATCAAAGAGCTGATAACGGATTACCGCGAATGGGACTGCGTGGCCATCAGAAGCGGTGGCCGTGAATGCGTCGAGTGCAAGCGGAACGAGGTTGCGTTGGCCTATTCGACGCTGGGCGATCTCGAAGGCCGATCTGCAGGTGATTTGCTCTTTTTCGAGATCGGCAACCAGACCCATCCCGGAGTCGTCCCGCAACGTATCTTGCGGGTCTTGGGCAATATTGCCTCGCTGGTCAAAGTCGAGCTCCAGTACCTCTACGAACTGAACGCGATGGCCAAGGAACTCGGCGAGCGCTACGACGAATTATCCATGTTGCGCTCCACCGACCTGGAGTTGACCGAGCAGCGCGAATCCCGTCATATATTAAGCCACTATATCAGAAGCTGCGGCGAACATCTTGGGGCGGATTATGCCGCGATTTGGGTACCCTCGAGGCACGCCATCTTTCCGGGCGGAACAGCCTACACGCATGATTCGCACGAAATCCTGTCTTTGCTGAAACAGCTTTGTTCGACTGCAATGACAATGTTTCAGGTCGGGCACGAGGGTTTCGGCATCAACGACAAAGACGAAGAACTCAGGCACGCGATTCGCTTGCCGGCAGACAAAAAAGTGCTGATGGTGCCGATACTGGATACAACGGACACACCCTGCGGTGTACTCTGTTGTCTGAACGAATTCTACAGCAAGGATTTTTCCAACGGCAATAAATCCACGCTGGACGCGGTTGCGCGTAAAACGCTCAAATACCTGCAGGACACCCAGGATGAACTCACAGGTCTGTTGAATAGAAAAGGCTTCGAGGAGTCCGTGTGGCGGGATGTTTACCATGGTAGAGGCGAGCGTCACCTTGTATTGTTAAATCTCGAGCAGTTCAGTGTGATCAATGCTGCGTACGGCGTCGGCACCGGGGATATGTTGTTGCAGGCCGTTGGCAACAGGATCTCAACCTGCTCACCCCTTATACGGCATGCGGCAAGGCTCGAGGCAGACCTGTTTGCGATCGTGATCGAATCACAGGGCAAGGACATCGAGTGTCTGGTCAAGGCAATCACTGGAGAAATTGACCGGGTCACGATTAACGTGAAAGGCAAGAAGGTGTCTGTCCAGTCCAGGGCCGGCGTGATCGCGTTAAATTCCCGGGAAACGGCGCTCTCTGATCATATTTATGCGGCCGAAGTCGCGCTGGCGACGGCAAAGGACGAGGCCAAGAACAAAGTCGTGATCTACAGGCCGGGTAACACTGCGTTGATGCGTCACAGAAAACAACTCACACAGGTTGAGAACATCAAGCATGCCTTGAGGGAAAACCGCTTTGTACTTTATTGCCAGCGTATCGAGCCGTTGACCGGTACCGAGACCCACTATGAGGTTCTGGTCAGAATGACCGATGAACAGGGGGGATTGGTTCCGCCCAGTGAGTTCATCCCTGTGGCCGAACGTTACAATCTGATGAGCATGATCGATCGCTGGGTTGTCAAACGGGCCTTGCAGTTGCTCAGCTCCAGTGACTATGCCGGGCTGGTGTCCCAGTTCAAATGGGGCATCAACCTGTCCGGCATGACCATCGGCGACGATGACTTCCATGATTATGTTTCCGAATGCCTGCGTGAATATGACGTTATACCGACACAGCTATATTTCGAGATCACTGAAACCGCGGCGATCAAGAATTTCAAGAACTGCGTTGAATTCATGAATCATGTCCATTCGATGGGGGTGCAGTTCGCGCTGGATGACTTCGGGAGCGGCCTGAGTTCATTCAGTTATCTGAAAAAGCTGTCAATCGATTACCTCAAGATCGATGGGGGCCTGATCAGGGATATCGTTGGCAGCCGGCTTGACCAGACCATGGTCAGGTCAATATCCGAGATCGCGAACGTTATGGGTGTAAAAACCGTCGCCGAGTATGTCGAAAACGAGGCCATCCTGGAAAAACTCGCCGATATGAAAATTGACTACGCGCAGGGCTATGAAATCATGGTCCCGCAGCCGATGGAGCTCGAACTCAAACACCTGTCGGAACACTCGAGTTTCAAGCTGGCCTACGAATAGGCCGATCGATCTTGCCACAGGGTACCAGGCATGCGTGTAATGGACGAACAATTTGGAAGTACAGACAAGCCGACGGAGGCATCCTCAGGTATATCGTGCTCGCGCATTGGCGTGATGACTTATCTCGCCCTGCAGTTTCCTGTGCTCGATCAGGCCGCATGCAAGCGACTATCCGAGGTCATCGATCAATGTCTGCAGGAACGTGAGAAACGCATCGTCGTCGATCTGGCCAGCCTACGAACGCTGAACAGCATCGGTCTCGGCGCGATCCTCGATGCAGTCGAAAGGATTATTCGCGAGGGCGGCTGGCTGAAGGTTGCCAATGTGAGCACGCATATCCGCGATATCCTCGATATCACCGGGGTATCAGATTATGTCGCGACGCTGAATCCGCCCGAGGAGAAGTCAACCAGTGTTGTGCTGCCAGGCGCGATGCTGGAAAAACACCGCCTAGGTGATAGGCTGATCGCTCGCGGACTGATTACCGAGGCGCAGCTCGATAATGCGCTGGAACTGCAAAGCAGAAGTGGTAAGCGCCTGGGCCAGATTTTGGTGGAACAGAACTGGATCACGGAAAATGATTTGTTACCGGTGCTTGCACAGCAACTGCAGGTACCCTATCTGAAGCTGAACCCGCATTTGTATGACCCAGCGATCATCAACAACATCGATAAGCACAAAGCAACCCAGCTTTGCGTGTTTCCGCTGTTCAAGATCCGTGACCTGCTGCTGATCGCGACGCCGAGTCCGTTATCGATTCCGGTCAATGATGAAATCGAGGATCATACCGGCTGCAAAATCAAGGCGATCCTGGCTTCACGCAAGGATGTGCTGGAGACCATCAACGAGGCCTACTCCGGCCACCAAAACGATTTCGGCCTGGAGCTGTTCGACGGCGCCGATGATGATTTCGAGGTTGTCGAGAACATCGCGCCGGATGATTACGCCCAGATCGACGAGATGGCCGAAGGGAGTCCTGTCATCAATATGGTCAACTCGGTGATTCAGCGTGCGATCCGCGACGGTGCGAGTGATATCCATATCGAGCCGACAAAAAGCAAAAGCCGTATCCGGCTGCGTATCGACGGTGTGTTGTATGAATTCACCACGCTGAACCTGGATCTGCACGCGTCGATCGTTTCCCGTCTGAAAGTCATGGCCAACCTGGATATTGCCGAGCGCAGGCTACCGCAGGATGGCCGCATCCAGGTGCATACCCGCGGCAATCAAGTGGATCTGCGCTTCAGTTCGTTGCCAGGCCTGTTTGGTGAAAAGACCGTGCTGCGTGTGCTGGACAAGAACCAGGCGCTGCTGGATCTGAACAAGCTCGGCATGTTGGAACGCAATCTCGAAGCCTACAAGCGCCTGTTGAGCAAGAGTTTTGGCCTGATACTTGCAACAGGGCCGACCGGCAGCGGCAAAACCACGAGCCTTTACGCGGCGCTGAATTATCTGAATTCGATGGAAAAGAACATCGTCACGATCGAAGAGCCGGTCGAGTACCAAATGGATATCATCAACCAAAACGAAGTTAAGGGGAATATCGGTCTGACCTTTGCCGCGATCCTGAAGCACGTGCTGAGGCAGGATCCCGACATCATCATGGTTGGTGAGATCCGTGATCGGGAGACGGCCGAGATCGCGGTGCAGGCGGCGCTGACCGGCCATCTGGTGCTGTCGACGCTGCATACGAATCACGCCATCGGTGCGATCTCCAGAATGATCGACATGGGTGTCGAGCCCTATCTGTTGTCATCGGCGCTGATCGGCGTGCTCGGCCAGCGCCTGGTGCGCACCGTATGTCCGTCGTGCAAGACCTCTTATGTCGCCTCGCCGGAAATCCTCCAGCGCTACGGCTGGGGCGATCGCAATGGCATGAGGCTGGTACAGGGGCGCGGCTGCGAGGCGTGTTATGACTCCGGTTACAAAGGCCGTATCGGAATCCACGAGGTGCTCGAAGCCGATGCGCGTCTGCAGGATTTGATCACGGCTAATCCTTCACGCGATGAACTCGAACAGTATATGCGGGACTCCGCGTATATATCGCTGTTCGATGATGGCCTCGAGCGCGTGGCGAGCGGCCTGACCACGATCGAGGAAGTGTCCCGAGTGGTTAATGTCTGATATGGCGATCGAACTCAATGCACCCCGCACAGGGTCCACAAAGCCTGGGCAGGCGGAAACGCTCAGCAAGTCGCTTGCCGGCCTGATGCGAAAGCAGCCGGATGTGACGGACCGGATTTTTTTTACCGAGCAGCTTGCGCTGATGCTGGAAACCGGCATGGCCCTGCACGAAGCTCTGAAAGCCTTTTGCACGCTGGACATCAAACCCGAACTCAGGACCATCATCGAGTCGTTGATGCATGATGTCGAGGAGGGCAAAACCTTCTCTGCGGCCCTCAATAGACATGTCGCGTTCTTCTCCGGCGCCTATATCAACCTGGTGGCCGCGGCCGAAAACGGCGGTTTTCTCGGCAGGGTGCTGATCGAACTCAAGGAAATGGATGAGAAGCGCGAGCGGCTCAAGTCGACCGTGGTCTCAGCCATGGTCTATCCCGTGTTTCTGATCCTGTTTTCGCTCGGTGTGGTCGTGTTCGTGTTGGTTTTCGTTTTTCCCAAATTCACGGATCTATTTGCGCGCATCGCTGATCAGCTACCGGGCAGCACCAAAGTGTTGATGGCAGCGAGCGACGTCCTGATCAACTATTGGTGGCTGGTGGCTGGTGTATTGCTGTTGCTTGCGGTAGTTGGTCACTACTGGCTGAAGACCGAACGTGGCATCCAGACCATGGATAAGCTGAAATTATCCGTTTTCATGATCAAAGACATTTTCGTCCAACTCTACCTGGTACAGTCGATGCGCTTGATGGCGATGTCGATGTCCAATGGCGTCAGTGTGATGGACACGCTCGATGCGTGCCGGGAGGTGGTGCGAAACAATGTTTTTAACCGCTTCATTGCGGGCTTGCAGGTGCACGTCGAGAAGGGTGCCGGTTTCTCGACCGGTTTCGAAGAGGCGGCCTTCATCCCGGCAACGGTCAAGCAGATGATCAGAACGGGTGATGACACCGGCAACTTGCCTCAAGTCATGTCCCGGATTGCGGATTATTACGAACGCGAGCTCGAAAAGAAACTCGAGCTATTCGCGCGCCTGGTCGAGCCGATCATGTTGCTGGTGATGGGCGGCGTTGTCGGGCTGATCGTGAGTTCGTTGATACTGCCGATTTTCAAGCTATCGCGCGCGGTCGGCTGACGTCGACGCGGCAGTCGTTCGCCCACGTGCATCGACCGGGCTGAACCGGTCAAATGCAAGCACAAGTGGCTTCGATTAAATGCATCTTTTTGGAAACCTGCTATATAAACAAGAACAGACAATCACAAATTGTTGGAATAGATACTTGGGTGATAGCTATGAAAATCGTGCCTACTATAACTAAACCGGGCTACCGTCTTGCTGAGAAGGGTTTTACCCTGGTCGAATTGCTGATCGTCGTGATCATTCTCGCTATCCTTGCCGCGATCGTTGTGCCGCAGTTCGCATCGACGACGGATGACGCGCGCAGCTCGTCCGCCGATAGCACGCTGGCCGGGCTCAGGGCCGCGATTGATCTATATTACCAGCAGCACAATAATACCTATCCGGGCGCGGTGACGGCTGTGCCGTCTGCTGCTTGCACCGGTACCGCAGGTACCGGTGTTGCGACCGGAGGTGCGGGTGTGACCGCAACCACGGCTTTCATCGAGCAGCTGACACTCTATACCGATGTCAACGGCGGCGCCTGCTCGGTCAGTGATGCGACCAACCATCGTTTTGGGCCATACCTGAAGAAGGCCGAGATTCCGACCGATCCGTTCCTGGGCGTGTCCGCGCTGGAAGTCGTTGCGGCCGGTGATCTGGCCATGGGTGCCACCGCTGGGGATCCGGGTGGCTTCAAGTACGATTCGCAGACCGGCAAGATCATCATAAATATCGCGGCTGAAGAGAACCGTTAAGTGAGCCGATGCGCCGGCATCACCGTGGCTACAGTCTTCTCGAGCTGCTGGCTGTCGTAATCATTCTCGGGATCGCCACAGCCGTGGCGATCCCCAACGTTTCCACAACCAATCTCGATCAACTCGAACTGACTGTCGAGGAAGTCGCGGACGCCGTGCGCTTTGCCCGCAGCGAATCGATACGCACCGGCGAACCACACGGTTTTTTCTCGGACTTGCCGAACAAACGAATACGCGTGTTCCGCGCAGACATGGCAACGAACCCACCGAACCCGGTTTACCAAGTCTATCACCCGGTCAGCAAAAAGCTGTACGACATCGACCTGGAAAATCATCCGTTCGCGCGTGCGGACGCGCTGAATGGTGGTGCGAACTACCAGGGCACTTGCGACGAACCACGATACACGCTGTTCGATGCCCAGGGCACAGTCTGGTGCGGAGACCCGCCGACGGTCCTATATCTGAACGGAATCATCACCTTCACGCTGGGCGATCATACCCGCACACTCAGTCTGGACGGCATCAGCGGCCGGGTGAGCGTGCAATGAGCCATCCGGTAACCCGCCGCATGCACCCCAGAGCAAATATGGCCGGCCTGTCCTACGTCGAGGTCCTGGTCGCAGTTGCGCTGATCACCCTGGTCTTGGTCCCGGCGCTGGACGCATTATCCCCCGGCCTGACCGGCAGCGGCATCCATAAAGCCACGGCCGAAGACCATTACCCGCTGATCGGTAAACTGGAACAGATGCTGATCGAACCATACGGCCAGCTCAATAGTGCGGCTGACGCGGCGGGCAGTCCGACTACGCCGACGAGTTATTCGGATGTCTACACCTATGCCAGTGGCCGCCAGGTCGTCCGCAACGTGTACATAGCGCGCTACGACGGCGACAACGCCGATGCCGACGACGATCCGTTCACTGGTACCAATGACGGCCTGCTCTGGGTGCAGGTCGCGATCCCCGGTTCCGGCATGAGCATCGAGAGCTTGGTCAGTGAATACGATTGACCCGCATATTGTGCACTGTGCGCAATCAAAACCCGGCCAAATCGAGATCCCGACCCGTCGAGTACGCCATGCGCACCACAGAACGCCGGTCGCAGAACAAACCTCGTCTCGGGGTCAGTCGCCCCATGATCGCCAGCACGGCTTCAGCTTGATCGAACTGCTGGTGGCGGTATCGTTTGCGGTCTTGTTGATCGGCGGCCTTGCCTCGATCATGGCGCAGATCGGCACGACCCGGGATTTTACCCATGACCGTAACCAGCTTTCCCGCCAGTCGCGTTTCGCGATGGATCAGCTGGCGCGGATCGTGAGTCACAGTCGGCGATTGTTGTTGCCTTTGAACGACAATCCCGCGACCGACTGGCGCGAGCACGTGCGCGAGCAGACGATTCCGGCGTCACCGCCGGAAGGCTCTAGCACGCTTGCAACGGCTGTGCTCGCGGTGACGTTGCCGCTTTATTTCGATTTCGATGCTGACGGTATACCTGACGCCGATGACGATGGCGACGGTCTGGTCGACGAGGATCTACCCAACGACAATCACCACGATTTCTTCGCCGGCATCATGCTGATCGACGATGATGGCGATGGCATCGTCGACGAGGGCGCGAGTCACTTCGAGGACGACGAGGATGGTGCCGAGGACGAGGACCCGGTCAATGGGATCGATGACGATAACGACGGTAGTATCGATGAAGACGCGGCCTCGGATATGAACAGCGATGGCTGCTCTGGTATTTGCGGTGTCGATGATGATAACGATAACTCCATCGACAGCGGTTCGGCGGACGACGACGACGAGGACGCCGGGAGCTTCGATGACCCGTATGATCCGGTCGTGTTCTATATCGACGGCAGTTCGCTGATGCAGCGCACCCCGGTGCCTTGGAACCAGGACGGTATCTCGGCACCAGATGGCCCGGTCGACGGGCGTGATTTCATAGTCTCGACAATCGCTGAAAACGTAACCCGTTTCCGTGTCGAGCGGGTGGCCGGTGTGCCCGGCAATAAGGCGCTGCTCGACATCACGCTGGAGCTGACCAGCCCGGATACGGGTGAAGTGGTGAGTCTGCAGAGCGTGGTGAGGCTCGGGGGGGCGTTGTGATGATGTTGCGGCGCAGAGACCTGACCAACGCATTGGGCGCGGCGCATCCTACAATAGCCCGAACCGAAACCGGCGTATCGGTCCCTCTTAGGGTGCGCCGTGCGTGCCAATTTATCGAAGGGATGGCCCCGTGATCCGCGCGAAGCCACAACGCGGCTACATCCTGTTGCCAGTGGTGCTGCTGATCACGCTGGTCGCCACGTCGGCCTTCCTGCTGAACAACGAATCCGCATTGGACACCGGTATGACTGCTTCGCGCCTCGAAGCCAAACGGGTCGAATACGTCACCAAGGCCGGCCTGCACCACGCGCTGTGGCGAGCTGGGCAGCAGGGCTGCGGCCCCCACACCGACCTGACGAACCAGCCGCTGGATAGTCACAGCTACACCACGACGCTGAGCACGAGTCTGGGCAGCACGTCGAGCTACACGATCTCGGTTGATCAGGACACCTGGATCCGCAGCGACCAGCCGACAATGAACTATGCCAGCGACAGCGCGCTGCATATTCGCTTCGAGACTGGCACTATAGAGCGCCCGATGTACCGCTACGATTTGTCGCCGATCGCGGCAAACTCGAACATACTGTCGGCGACCGCTTGGTTCTACGTCAGCGTGGGTCACCCGCAGGGACCGGTCGATATCCATCTGTTGACCGCGGACTGGACTGGGACCGATGCGACCTGGGCTTCGATGGGCGCAAACATGGACACGGTGGTGCAGGCGTCGATACCCGCACAACCGGCTGCCGGCGTCTGGGTCGCGGTTAACCTGACCAGCCAGGTGCAGGCCTGGGTCAACGGCTTTCCGAACAACGGCATAACGCTCAATTCCATCAGCGAGGGCACGCGCGGGGACTACGCCAGCAACGAGGCTTCGCAGCAGCCCTACATGGAGGTGATCGTCGGTACGCCGCCGTCCGCGCCAGCGACGCTGCAAGCCGTCGGCACACTTTCCAACGGCGTCAGCCGAGTTGTTCAACGTGACGACATGCGTCTGTATCAAACTCCGCCGGGGTTGCTGTTTCTCCAGCCCGATGCCGCCGCGGGCAAGGACGCCTCCTTGGCTGAGAACAGTACCACCTGGAACTATGGCAGTTTTGGTTTGTTGCGCGCGCAGGCTGGTGCGGGCGGTCACTGGCGCAGTCCGCTTCAGTTCGATCTTGTCGGTCTTCCATTCGGGGCGCGTATCCTGTCCGCTACACTCGAACTCTACCGAACAACAGGTACCCAGGACGCGCCTGGGGTCATGAACGTACACGCGATTACTCACAGCTGGGAGGAGGGAAACAGCTCCGGCAGCGCCAATCCAGGCGTAACCTGGGATGACCGTGACACCAGCCTGCCCTGGACCACGCCGGGTGGTGATTACGATGCCACGCCATCGGCCCATGGCCAGATTGATACCAGCACCGACACGTGGTTCGACTTCGATATTACATCGTTGGTGCAGCAGTGGGTGGATGGTACGCGCGAGAATAATGGCATGATGTTGGTGGCGGGTGACGATGTTGTTCGCGCCGAGTTTTTAAGCAGTGACGCGGCGGATCCGAGCCTGCGGCCGAAACTGAACGTACGCTATGCCTGTGAATGCGGCAGCCCTTGTGTGGCGAGCCAGGGCAGCGGCAACATTCTGATGGTGGTTGCCGATGACTCTAATCTGACGGCTGGCGAACGGGCCAAGAAAGCGTTGTTCGAGCACTGGGGCTACTCGGTTGAACTGATCGCGCAGTGGGATGTGGACTTGAACTTTGACGCCAAGGCCGTGAATAACGACGTCGTCTACGTTTCGGAAGCGGTGGCCAGCACGACCTCCGGTCTGGCGCCCAAGCTCGCGGCCACTTCCCTCGGCGTCGTCAACGAGGAGGGTGAACTCAACGACGAACTCGGATTGTCGTCGGGCCACGCCTGGCCCGTTGGCGACGCGATCGCTATCACCGATGCCAGTCACTACATCACCCAGCCGTTTGCCACCGGCGCTCTGCAGATATACACGGCTGCAATGCAGGGGCTGACCGTATCGGGCTCGGAAGCTGGCGGATTGAAGACGCTGGCCGACTGGGGCGGCGGCGGGACGTTGGTCGTACTGGAAACCGGTGCAGCACTGGATGGCGGCGGCACTGCGGCCGGGCGCCGCGTGATGCTGCCGCTGGGCAGAGATGGCAACTTCAATCTCGATTATCTGACTGCCAGCGGGCGCCTGATCGTGCAACGCGCGCTTGCCTGGGCCATGGGCGCCGACAAGGTGGACACAGGCAAACGGCTGTTGCTCGTGGTCGCGAATGCGAGCAGCCCGACCGGTGAGGAAGATGCAAGGAAGTCGTTGATCGAGTCATGGGGCTATCCGGTTGCGCTTATTGACGACTCGGACACCCAGGCGAATTTTGATGCGGCGCTGGCCAGCAACGATGTCGCCTATATCTCGTCAACGGCCAGCAGCGTGGAGCTGGGTGCGAAGCTCACCAATGCGACGATCGGTGTGGTCAACGAAAACGGCAGTTTGGTCGAGGAACTCGGGTTTGGCCAGCAGAGTGTAGATTACAGGAGCGACGACGGAATCACTGTCATAGACAATACCCACTATATCACCCAGCCGCTGCCGGCCGATGCGCTGACGATATCCGTGAGCTTTCAGAACCTGCACATCATGACCGCGGACAAGGCGCCCGGTTTCGACGTGCTCGCCGAAGTCTACAACACTGGTACCTTGTATGATCAGTCGCTCGGTGTGATCGACACTGGCGGACAGGTATTCGGTGGCGGCATCGCCGCCGGCAGGCGCGTCCTGCTGCCCTGGGGTGATGCGAGCTTCGATGTGACGGCTCTGAACAGCGACGGTCAGACAATCATGCGGCGTGCGATCGAGTGGGCATCGACCGTGCCGGATCCGAAGACACCCCTCGCGCACTGGAAGCTGGATGAGACCAGTGGTATCACGGCCGTCGATTCCGAGGGAGGGCACGACGGCATGCTGATCAATGGCCCGGTCTGGACGCTGGGCCAAATCGATGGCGCACTCGGTTTCGATGGCAATAATGATCATGTTCTGGTGCCGGATGCGCCGTCACTGGATATTGGTACCAACATCACGCTTTCTGCTTGGGTCAAACCGGCAAAAACCGACACGCAGTACGTCATCCGCAAGGCGCAGTACAGCAGCACGGATGGCTACGAGCTATCGCTGTCGAGTACCGGCAAGTCATTCTTTCGGTTAAACCAGGCGAGCAGCGGTGATACTTACCGCATCGATTCGACAAGCTTGTATCCGAACGACGGCGTGAGCTGGATGCACATCGCCGGTACCTATGATGGCGCCGTATTGCGCCTTTACATCAACGGCGTTGAGGAAGCGAGCCTGAATGCAATAGTCGGTATAGGGACCAACGCCACCGATCTGAGCATTGGCGCTCAGGCCGATGGCAGCGGGGTGATCGAAGGGGCAATCGATGACGTCAAGCTGTTCCGGGATGCGCTGTCAGCAGAAGAAGTCGCCGCTTTGGCCAGTGGCGGCAGTGGTGGCGGTGCTCCCGGCCCCGATGGTTGTAATGGAACGTTCCGCGATGATTTCGATACCGCGACCTGGTCAGGCAGCAGCGGCACACTCGACTGGAGCACCAGCCCGTGGGCCGAGGTCGGTGAGACTGACGGTGCGGGCAATGGTGATGTTTCAATAATAAAAGACAAGGGCGATTCGCGCCTGCGGATTCGTGACAGCCAGAACGGCGGTGAAGGCGTCGAGCGTGTTGCTGATCTCGATGGTGCCGCAACCGCGACACTGAGCCTGGATTACCGACGGGATGGTCTCGACGACAGCAACGACTATGTTGCGGTCTTCCTGTCGACAAACGGCACAGCCGGTCCCTGGGACGAGATCGTGCGTTTCCAGGGTGCTGACAACGACAGCAAGTATCAGTCGTTTGGCCAGGATATCAGCGGCTATATCTCAGCGCATACCGCGATCCGCCTGCGCAGTTCGACGAGTCTGGGCGATACTGACACGGTCTGGTTCGACAATATCCAGATCGAGTGCAAGCCGTAATTTCTAGCGTATGCGTGATTGCGAGGAGCGCCAGCGATGTGGCGATCTTTGTGCGCTCACGCATTGCAGATAGTTTGCTTCGCATTCGCTCGCAATGACGTTGTTCTTCGTCATGGCGAGAGCGTCGCAGGCTTGCGGTTGCATGGGCTTCGGATGCCGTTCATCCGAAAAAAAAAGCGTTTTGGCGGTAGGGCCCTGGGTGCGCACGGATTCGCAGCTTTGCACCAGATATGTCCTATAATCCAAATAACAATTCCAATAAATATCGGATATTCAATGCCTTACGAGAAGATCAAGGGACGGTTGCCAAGGTTCTGGAGCTCCACGGATTTCGACAGCGATGACCTGACGCGCTACGCAGAGCAGTTCATGATCGGCGAAGTCAGCCGCGGGGTCAGCACGCTCGGGCTGGTCACACTGGTGCTGTTCGCATCTGCGTTCGTGCTCTACGGCCTGCTCGAATACAGTGGCGTCTACCTGTACAGCTGCACCATGCTGGGCTTGCTGTCCATCCATGTGATATTCACATCGGCCCGGGTACAGGACACGCGAGCGCTGTACCTGTTGTGCATGACGCTGATTGTTGTCAGCGGTACAGCTTTCGTGCTGATAGCGCACCAGGAGGGCAATTTCAGCACCGCGCTGCTGCCTTCGGTGGTGGTGCTGTTCATGGTGATCCCGATCGTTCCGTGGGGCATGCGCGAGGGCCTGGCTGTTGTGCTGCTGATCTATTTGGTGTTCACCCTGTCAACGCTCAGCGTTCAGGGCCGCTTCAGTTCGGAGGATCTGCTGGTGTTGCAATTCATGATGCTGGGTTCCGCAATGGTCAGCCTGACCATTCTTGGCCGCAATGTTTCGGTCAGAAAGGATGATATTCGCGCACGCTATGAACTTGAGAAAGCCCACCAGGAGATGGAACGTCTGTCTTACGAGGATGGCCTGACCGGTGCATGGAACCGGCGTTATCTCGAAGTGCAATTCAAACGTGTGTTGCGACGCATGATGGAACGCACCCCCGCCAACATCTATTTCGGATTGGTTGACGCGGATGATTTCAAGCAGATCAACGATGCCCACGGCCATCATGCGGGTGATCTGGTGCTGAGGAAGATAGCCGGCAGCTTGCGGCAGGCGCTCGGCGATGATGCCTACGTGTTTCGGATCGGCGGTGATGAATACGTAATTCTGTTTCAAGGCGATGGTCACCAGCCATTATTGCAGCAGGCCATCGAAGAACTGGGCAAAGGATCCGACGAAGTGCCGGCGGTCAAGGTCAGTATTGGTGTGATCGAAGTGAAGCGGCCTTACGACGACATCGATCTCCAGATGCTTCTCAAGGAAGCCGACAAGTCACTCTATCAGGCAAAAACCCGCAAACACTCGCAGGGCGATGGTCTCAACTGCGTAGCGCATACGCTTTTAGGGGTCTGAGCGGGATGACGATGGCGCTGCCGCCCGGATTGATCGATCGTATCCCGGCGCTCACAGCCAAGCGGACCGCCGCTAGGCAATATGGCCCGATCGGTATCGACTTCAGCGTCACCGGCATTCGTCTGGTCCAGTTTTGCAGCCGCGACAACAACCTCGAACTGAGTGCTTCCGCCCTGATTCCTGTTTTCGAGCAGGAAAACGTATCGCCAAAGAAGACGCGAAGTTTACTAAGGAAGATTCTGCGAAAACATGGTTTCGTTGGGAACGAGGTCGTGACCTGCCTGCCGCCGAATGATCTCAAGATCATGATGATCAGCTACTTGCATCAGGCAGGAAAACAGGATGAAGAGCTGATCGTGCAAAGAATCGCGGAACGCATCGAGGACGATATCAACCATTATGTGATCGATTTCATGATGGTCAGGCCACAGGCGAAGGATGGTCAGGAACGCTCGGCATTGATCGCAATGGCGCCGCGCGATAGGGTTCTGAGTTTTCTCGAGCACTTGCGTAAGTCGGGTCTCACCGTGAAATTGCTTGAGATCGAGTCAACTGCGATTCGCCGGCTGGTGTTGGTCAGGCACGGGCATGATCACGAAGCGAATCTGATGACTGTCTCGATGGGGCAGACACAGACTTATATCACGGTACTGAGTGGCCGTCGTTTGATCTATGAGCGCGGTATCGACTTTGGTGAACAACAGTTGATTGATCTGCTGCGAAAGGAACTCGAACTCGATGAACATGAGGTCCGTACCCTGTTGGTGAGCAATGATAGCCAAGCTGAACAGCGTAGCCGGGAAGGCGAGGAGAATATCTCGGTGACCGATGCGCTTTACAGTGTCGTCAAGCCGCTGTTCATGGCCCTGGTCGACGATATCAACAGGGCGCAAGTCTATGCCGCCTCCGAGACCCGGGGCATGCCGGTCGAGCACGTCTATCTGACCAATCTGGTCGCGACCTGGCGCGGCATCGAAAACTTCGTTGATTCCCTGATCGATGTACCGGTCAGTGTGTTGGTTCCGTTTGCGGGCTTTGGCAATCCGCGATCGCTGAATACCGATGTCGATCCGCGCGGCGCACTTGTGGCCGGTATGGCGCTGCACGGCATGACCGAGGCGGGCTGATGGATCTGGTGCCGGCAGACTACAGGCGTTATGTGCTGCAGCTGCAGATGCTTAAACGCTGGAGCCGGCTGGTGTTGGTCTATGTCGTCGTGGCGGGCGTGGCCACGATCGGATTGAAATATTCTTCCGACGACTACCAGGCGCAGATCATCGTGCTCGAGAAAAGGAAAGCAATCTCGACTCATCAGCGCGGCATCCTCGAAGAACTGAAACAAGACCATGCTCAGCTTGCGGCCAAACGCGAGATACTGGAGAAATTGCGCGGCGGTGCACTCGCCGAAGACATGTTCGTGAACATCGATCGGGCGCTGAATGGTAAGGATGTCTGGTTCAAGAACTGGAAGTTCTCGCGCGCGGGTACCAGGACCAACGAACCCCCAAAAGGCGTCAATACCGGCTATTTCATCGTGATTCCCGAAGGTGATCGTACTGGCCAGAATGAGCAAGAAGCCTGGAAAATCCAGACGCATATGGAGGTCAGCGGTCAGGCCACCGACCATCAGGCCCTGTCGAGCTTCGTACGCCGAGTGTTGCAACAACCGCAAATCGGCGATGTCAGGATCCTGAATACTCAGCAACAGGCTATTGCGGGTCAGACCGTCGTGGATTTCAGGCTCGTGATTACGGTCAACAGCGGGTTTGCAAACTCATGATGCGCGAGCAACTGACAGGCATCGAACCCGGTTCACTGAAGCTGATGCTGATGCTGGTTGCTGTGGTCATTGCAACGGCGATGGCATTGTATTTAGTCAAACCGCAATACCTGGAGTTTCGTGACCGGCGGATTTCCTACCAGATGCTGCTCGATCAGATCGATGATCCCAAGCATCTGCAGCAAGCGATCGATCAGCAGCATGCCGAGATCAGTGAGCTGCAATTACAGCTGCACGGTGAAGCCGGCAACATGCCGGTCAACGAAATGGAATCCTATCTGGTCGGACGTCTGCAAAGGTTGGCCTGGGATGCGGGCATCGAGCTCGTCGGTGTGCGCCCCGGCAGCGCGAAGCGCATCATGGAGTTCGAGGAGATTTCGTTCCAGGTCGAAGTCGCCGGCGAGTACCGAAACCTGTACCTGTGGCTCGACAAGATCGGCGAGGCACTCGGCTTTATGCTGGTGACCAACTACGAAATCAGTCTGGCGAGCAGAAATAATGAGACCACAGCGCTGGACATGAGGGTGACTATTGTTTTCTACAGAGCGGCCGATAAGTGAAGGGTAGGTCAACAATAAGAATAATGATGAGTGCTTTCATGTTCGCAACAATCGGTGCGCATGCGTTCGCCTCCGAGATGCTCAGGTATAACCCGTTCGAACAGCCAGAGATGCGCGAGGCCAGCCGAAGTAAACCTGGCGCCACAATGGCCGCGGCCAGCATGGAATTGCGCGGCACGGTGGTCGATGGACAGGACTCGCTGGCCAATATCGACGGTGAATACTATCGGCTCAACCACGAAGTCTCGGGCTACCGCGTCGTTCACATCGACAATGGCAGCGTGACGCTCAGCCGTGGTGACAACGAACTGGTACTGACCTTGCACGAAGATGAATGATTCATTCAAAAAAACGGGTTTGGTTCGAACGCTCTGCGCGTTGATGCTGCTGATGTCCGCGCATTGGGCTGTTGCCGATATCAACAAGGTGATCAGCGTCAACGTGCTCGATATGGACATAGCCGAAGTCATGGCGATGCTGGCGACCAAGGAACAGGTCAATATTCTGGTCAACAATGGCGTCGAAGGCGAGATCTCGCTGAACCTTTACGATGTGACGGTCAAGGATGCGATCGAAGCCGCCGCACGGGCTGGCGGTTATGCGGCTGAGCGCATCGGCGATACCTTCTATATCGTCAAACCCGATGATGTCGGATCGAGATACAAGAGCAGCATCACCACGGTCCGGACCTTCAGCATACGCTACTCCGATCCCGAGAAGGTAAAGACCATCATCGAGGAATACTTGTCGGACTATGGTGTTGTCTCGGTGCTCGAGGACAGGAGTATCCTCATCGTCGAAGATACGCCCGAGCACATCCGCCGTGTCAGCGCGATCCTGAAGAGCATCGATGCAACACCCCGACAAATACTGATCGAGGCGAAAATACTCGAAATCACGCTGTCGGACAGCAATGCCTACGGCATCAACTGGACCAAAGTGTTCAGCGAGGGCAGTACCGTCGTCGGTGTGCAGGGGCTGACAGCACCGGCTTCCGGTCTGTTCATCAACCGTCTGACCGACAACTTCGAAGCGACGCTGGAAGCGCTGTACTCCAAGAGTGACGTGCGCACGCTGTCATCGCCGAACCTGGTCACGCGCGAGAACACCGAGGCATCCGTGATCATCGGTGACCGCCAGGGCTACCGGGTCACGACCACGATCAACCAGGTCACGACCGAGAGCATCGAGTTTCTCGAGTCGGGTGTGATCCTGCGCGTGCTACCCACCGTCGATGAATTCGGCAATATCATCATGCAGATCCACCCGGAAGTCAGCACCGGTTTTATCTCGACCGATGGTGTGCCGTCCCAGCAGACCACCGAGGTCACAACCGAGATAATGACAAAAGATGGGCAGCCGATCTTTATCGGGGGGCTGATCAAGAACAATGTCACCGACGGCAAGAGCGGTGTGCCGGTGCTGAGCAAAATTCCAGTGGTCGGCGCACTGTTTTCGAGCCGCTCACGCGCGAGCAATAACACCGAAACAGTGGTGTTGATCTCACCCTACATCGTCGGTGGCGAGGCGCATCAGATGATGCTGGAAAAAGCCGCCCGCGTCGACCAACAGCAGCAAGTCCTCAGCGCCGAGCTGAAACGCATCGGCTCCGATATGGACAAAAAAGCAGTCAGCGATCCGGCGGCTGTTGAGCGACAAACCTACGACAACGACTGGGATGATCCCGCCCAAGATGAAGATCTGTGGGGGGATGAGAGTTATTTCTAAATCATGGGGTCATAAATTAAATCATGGGGTCAGACTCGTTGATTTATTTTGGTCGACTAAGGCGGATGATCTCGCCGGTTTCCATATACTGATTCGCGCCGAGCCGTGCGATCGGTGCCAGCTTCTCAGGATCGACGGTCAGATGACCTTTTTCATTGGTGCGGGTGATCGCATCATCGATATAGATCTGATTGACCTTGCCGTAAATGATCGATTGCGGTGTATTCCCCAGTTCGTGGATCTGGTAGCACTCGCAGGCATAGGCGATACGACAGGGTTTGATTCGCGGCAGGCGTGAACCGGCAAATGCGACCGTCTCCAGTCCGAGCTGATCCAGCTCTGAAACATCCGCAGCCAGGGTCGCTGATGACTGGTTCAGGTCTTCCAGCAACTCGCGATGCGCGATGTGCACGACGAAATCCTTGCGCTGCTCGATATTCACCCGCGTGTCCTTGAAACTGCCATCCGGCTTCTTGCCGACCGACAACATGATCAGTGGCGGATCGCTGCAGACCGCGGTGAAGTAAGAAAATGGCGCCAGGTTGTATTTTTCTGCTTCGATTTCCGAGAGCACCCAGGCGATCGGTCGCGGGACCAGGGTTTGGATCATGTGGAAGTAAACCTGGGGTGGTTTGAGTTTTGATAGATCAATTATCATAGTTCTGCGAAATCATGAAATCATGGGGTCAGACTCGTTGAAATCATGTTTCCATGATTTCAACGAGTCTGACCCCATGATCCATGATCTTAGTCGAGCCATTCCAGCAGGTAATAGATCATCTGGCCCTCTGAGGATTTCGACGGGCCGCTGACGCGCGCGGCGTAGCGTTTGTTGTCCGGGTCGGCGTCGTCGATTGCGTCGGCCGCGGTTGGTTTGATCTCAACGCAGTTGGCGGCGAAGCGGTTGCGGCTGCGCCGTGGCACGTAGACCACGGCAAAGTGCATGCCGGATGCGCTCGATTCAGGGTCGGGTGGGACGATGCCGCGCATGTTATTGAGTCGTCGTGTGTTTGTTCATCTTGTCGACGTAGGCCATGCCCATCGCCGACAGCACGAAGGTTAGGTGCATGATCACGTACCATTTCAGTTTGTCATTATCGATCTGTTGCGCATTCATGAAGGCCTTCAGCAGATGGATCGAGGAGATCGCAACGATCGAGGCGGCCACTTTCTGCTTCAGCGAGCCGGAGTCGAGTTTGCCGAGCCAGGCCAGCTT
>JARFQK010000406.1 GCA_029287815.1 Gammaproteobacteria bacterium | reverse complement strand
TCACGCATGCGACTGCGTTACGCGCGATGCTGACCGGCAGTCTGAGCATCGAACGCGCCACTGAACTCGGTTTGATCGCCTATTCAGGTGTGGACGCCTCTTCGATACAGCGAACATTCGAAATCAGTCTGTAAAAAGGGAGTCCCCATTTTTTTCGCAGCAATGAGTACATTATAATGACACCCATATTTACCGCGTTTGCGAAAACCGCGGGCCGGGGCTGCGCTGCAGCTTAACCCATGCTCATCAAGCTTAAATATCTACAGGCAACTCGTATGAAGGCCAAACTCAGAGATTTGATTGACGCAATAGACTTCCAAATTGATGAGTCAACTTCCTTTTTCAACACGCGCACTTGTAAAGTTGTCACACTCTCCGAAGAAGATATGAGCTATGCCGACGACGATTATCCACTCGAAGACGAACCCGAATGGGTGTTAGATGTGGCCAAGGTGGCAAAGGACGTCCTAGAGTCGGACGATTACATCGAGCTTCCTTCACAATGGGACGTCAATGAGTATCGAATCATGGAGGACTTCTGTCTGACACAGACCAGCGGTGATACTCAGCACCAACTGCTTAGAGCCATCAAAGGCAGAGGTGCTTTCAGGCGATTCAAAGATACAGCGTTTGACACCGGTGTGATCGACGAGTGGTACACCTACAAGGATCGACGATTTGAGGAGATCGCTATCGACTGGTGCAAGATGCACAACATAGACTACGAGTGAACTCGACCAAGAGTCGAACAAGAGGTGACGCCCATCGGGCTATAAAGAGCTTCATTACGTCCCTTTTTTAAACCTTACTTTTTGTTCTGACGAGCCTTTGGGTGGCCAGTCGAGTGAATCGGCAATTTGCTTTGATGGCGGTTCCGGCGTGCGCGTGAACGGAAGCTCGCCGGCCTCGCGCCAGTTCGCGACTTCTTCCTCTGCGCGTGCAGTCCGTTCCGGGTCCAGGCCGTCGTCTTTCGTCATTTAAGCGGTCGTGGATGGGAAAGCCACCGCTGTGCCGGATTTTTCGATTACCTCCATGAAACGAAATTAAAGGTCCCCGCGAACCGCGTGGTACTCGTTGCATTCCGTCACGAGCCGCGGCGCGCAACCCGAATATCCAGCCACGCGGTCTGCGACCGGTTTTGTAGTCATCCTGCAAATACTGCACATCTGCTGTTAGTCCCAACACCTCACCCAGCTGCCAGCGATAGTATGCTTCGGCGACCTGCGATTTCTCGATTTCTAGATTGCCGCCGTCCAGGTTCGCGAAACCTATCCCGATGTTGTCATCGTCCCGTTTCTAGGCCTTGCCCTTGATATCGATACCCCCCGAGTAAATCGCGCTGTAATCGGTGGCAGCGTCATCGGTTTGCCAGTCAAACCGGATCCAGCCACCCACGACCTTGCCAAGCTCCTGATCGAACGAAAGCAGGATCGCGGTGCGGTCATGCAATTGCGTGCCGGTCGGGTCGAGAAAGTCCTTACTGGTATCGACAAGGACAAAGCGATAATTGCCGGCGCCAAGCTCATTGTTCACCTGGTAGCCGGCCTGCAAACCATAGAACCTGTAGTTGTTGCCATCATCGTTTTCCCCAACGTCCATCAATATTGCGCGCAATGACCAGCGGCGATGATCCCATTTCAGCGCTACGCCCAGATCGTAAGACGGTATGAATACGTTCGGACCATTGGTCAGTACAGCGTTCATAAACTGGGTATACTCGTCATTCGCATAAGCGTTCTCATCGAGGTATTCGGTCCCATCGATAATGCCGAAGGTGGTGCCAAACTGATGGTCATCCGCGAACGTGAACGTGTGCTTGTACCAGGCGGTCAGTAAATAGTCACGATCGCGCCCGTTGATGTTTGTCACATCCTCTTCCAGGCTCGCCGCCCAAGGCGGAATGTTGAACGGTGTTTTGTCATTAAGGCCATTGCCGGCTGCGAAGCCCAGTCTGAAAAATACCTCACCGGTTTCGGTGGGGCGAATACTGACGTCTGGCTGAAAGGGCACAGCACTCTCGCAGCTGTCGCTGGAGCCCGGTGCATCGGAAAGACTCTGGCACTGGATAGCCCCCGCCAACACACCACCGAGCGAGAGCTTGTCGTTGAGCTCATAGGCAAAGCCAACTTTGGTTGCCAGGGGTAAAGACAGTGCCATCACAGTCAGACTTTTCTTATCCATGCGTAGTTTCCCGTACAGATTCGCCGTTGAAACGACGAAACAAAATCGTCAGGTCTGGCTGGCTGAGTCATCAGGATCAAAATAGATTCGATGTTGAGCGTCATCTCGCTCTCAATCGTCTTTATACCACATTGCGTTAGCCTGCCGATGGACGCTACACTGTGCGCAACGATCGTTAGACGAGGAAAACGCGACGGTCGTCTGGGCAAAAGGGGGAACGCACTTGAAGCTATATCGACATCTCGTAACGGTGGTCCTGTTGAGTGGGTTGCTGCTATCCTGCACCACAACCACGGGGCCCGATCTTGCCGGCATGTCGTTCTCCGACCAGCCACTGATCGGCAAGGCCATCTGGCATGATCTGGTCACCGAGAACCCGGCAGCTGCCGAACGCTTTTATGAAGGGCTGTTCGGCTGGTCGTTTCAGAAAGCGACCGGTGGCGGTAGGCATGCCTACTCGGTTGCCCGCTCCGGCAATGTCTGGGTCGCCGGCATCGTCGCGGTTGACCCGCCCGCTGGCGGAGAGACATTCTCGCGCTGGTTACCTTACCTGTCGGTTGACGATGTCGACCGGGCAGTAGACACCAGCGTGTCCGCTGGCGGCACCGTCGCGGCGACAGCCAGGAATGTGCCGCTCGGACGCGTTGCGGCGATCGTGGATCGAGAGGGCGCCGTCATTGGCCTGGCGCGCAGCGATATTGGCGATCCGGATGACAGCACGACGGCGGCCGCTCCCGGCAGGGTCATCTGGAACGAACTCCTGACCAACGACGTTGCAGCTGCCACCGAATTCTATCGTCGCGTCGTTGGCTTCGATGTCCGGATGATCGAGCGACGCGGTGGCGAGTACACGCTGCTCGGCCACAACGGCATCGACAGGGTTGGGCTTCTGAGCAACCCGATACCGGAATGGACCCCGATCTGGTTGACATATTTTGGTGTGAAGGACGCGGCAGCCGCGGCAACCCGGGCCGAAGAGCTCGGCGGGCAGATCCTGGTTCCCGCATCGCCAGAGGTCCGCGAGGGAACGATGGCAGTCGTTGCTGATCCGACCGGCGCGCTACTGGTACTGCAGAACTGGACACGATGAGGGCTGCAAACATGCATATCAAATCGATGGGTATAACTTGGTTCGCGCTCATGGTCGTGATCGGCCTGATGCTCGGTGGCTGCAATGCCAACGTGGGCGTTGGCGTTAGTGTCGGTGTCCCGGTTGGCAACCACGGCCACGTCAGTATTGGAGCTTCCCGCTGGCGCTGATGCTGCGCCGCCGATATTGATAGAACACTAGGGGGCGCTACGAATGGCACTTACTTAAGGAAGCTCTGAATAATTCCTCCCTGAATTATCAGAGCACGGGAAACATAAAATGCGATTTTCTGTTCCCTTTCATTTTCAATCGCTTAAGGCGATTGGAAATGGCGGCGCGTCCGTGCGCCGCGGAAACTCTGAATTAATCAGAGTTTCCTTAAGCAAAATACGGGCTCTGCCGTCATTGCGAGGAACGAAGCAATCTCCTGAAGGGTGACGCAAAGCGGCGAAAGATCGCCGCGCTAACGCTCGCGATGACGCAGTTTTGCTCTTATTCGTGCTTGAGTAAGCGCCATTCGGGGCGCGACCACTATCCCACTTACTCGTCATTGCGAGCCGCAACAGCGGCGTGGCAATCTCCTGCATACGGTAACTCGCGCCGAGCATGTTACTCCGTGTAATTTGACGAAGGACTGACAGTTATGAAACTGACTCGCCTATTATCAGTCGGCACCAGCATTCAGCTGGTCTCTTATACTCGGGTTGGCGCCTTTGCAGTTGGCACTGGGGGAACCAGCCTCATCAACCGATAGCACTGACGAGACTCCTTTCGCTGAAACGACTACCTTCGTTGGCCTGACTGACTATAGCCGCGCCTTACAGCCCTGGAAGGGCGATTACGACGGCATGTTGGAACGCCGGATGCTGAGGATCGCAGTGCCTTACTCCATGACGCATTATTTTCTGGACGGCGTTTCCGAGCGGGGCGTGGCTGCCGCGATGGGGCGGCAGCTGGAGCAGAAAATCAACCAACAGGAAGGCCTGCGCACACGGCATTTGCACGTGATGTTTATTCCTGTACCGCGCAAGCAACTGTTGGATTATGTGGTCAGTGGGCGCGCAGACGTCGCGATGGGCGGTATTACCGTCACCGAGACGCGCCGCGATGAGGTGGCGTTCACGATGCCATTTATTCGTGATTCAGAAGAGCTATTGGTGACCGGGCCCGATGCCCCCGAGATCGAAACCTTGTCGGATCTGGCAGGACACACGCTTTACGTTCAGCATACGGGTAATTATCATGCATCGCTCCAAAAACTTAGCCAGGCATTCCAGCAACAAGAATTACCACCAATCCGTATCGAGCCCATCGACGAGTTGTTAGAACCCGATGAAATTCTGGAACTGGTGCAGGCGGGACAGATCGGGTTGACCGTAACAGATCGACATCTCGCAGAATTCTGGGGGCAGATCTTTGCCGATCTCAAGGTGAGAAGCGACATCGTCATTGCCGCAGAGCGCGATATCGCCTGGGCATTTCGCACCGATAGCCCAAAACTGGAAGCTGTACTGAACAACTTCTTGCGAAACCATCGACCCCGCACGGCATTCGGCAACATTATCTTGCGACGTTATTTGCAGACCGTGCGCTGGGTAGAAAACACCAGCACGAGCCGGGATCAAGCCCGATTTGACCAGACCATTCCGCTGTTTCGCAAGTACGGTTCGCAGTACGCCGTGGATCCTCTGTTATTGGCAGCCCTCGGATACCAGGAGTCCCGGCTCGACCAGAGTACCCGCAGCCCCGCTGGCGCCATTGGCGTGATGCAATTACTGCCCCGCACTGGGGCTTCGCTCGAGGTGGGGGATATCACTGAACTTGAACCCAATATTCATGCGGGCACGAAATACCTGAGCCAGCTAATCGAGCACCAGGCTGAGAGTAACGAGATTGATCGACTCAATGCCTTGTTTATGGCGTTGGCCTCCTACAATGCAGGACAAACACGCATCCGCCGCTTGCGTCGGGAGGCGGGACGACAGGGCTTGGATCCGAATGTCTGGCACAATAATGTTGAAATCCTGGTCGCTCGGGAAATCGGACGCGAGACTGTGCAGTATGTCGACAACATCTATAAGTACTATCTGAGTTATCGCCGGGTTGA
>JARFQK010000387.1 GCA_029287815.1 Gammaproteobacteria bacterium | reverse complement strand
AGCCCGCCTGTCTCACCAGATGGACGAGCCCTCACTTGATCTTTGAATCCACAAAGCATTTTGCTCAGTCGGAAATATACAAGGTTATTCCGCTCCTTCGCAAAATCCTTTGTGGACCCAAATCTCGGCGCGATCATCTCGCCCCCTGATGAGACAGGCGGGCTGGTGTTCGTAAGCGCCGCTCTGGAGCGAAAAGCGTAGCCATAGCTACGGTTTGAGTGAAGAGCAAGCTTACGGACATGAAGCCCAGCCTGAACCGTGATAGGCATGTTTGAAAAGCACGCTGTATTTTCGGTCAGGTGAGTTCTCTCAAAATAGCCAATACCTTATCAGTACTCTACGCCGCCTGGTGAGAAATGCGGGCTAGACGTAGCGGCCACCACTCGCAATAACTACGACTATCAGTCCGATAGAAAGGTTCAGCGCGATCAGTTTTCTGATCTGAGCGAGCTGTCTGCCGCCTTCAGCGTAATCCTGGGTGATGACGGCGTGTCGGAGCCTGCGGTAGGGTGCGAAGAAAACATGCAGATAAATCAACACCATGATCAGGCCTGCACCGTTCATGATGTGTATGTGCAGGCCGGCGTTCGCAAAGCCGCCGAAGTACTTGAATAGCATCCAGTAACCCGTCGCAAGCAGTGTGATTATGCTGAGCCAAACCCAGATGAAAAATAACTTGAACACATGCACCCACAGTTGCAGGCGCAGGGGTGGTTCGAGGGTGCCGGCGGCTGCTGGACGCAAGGCCACGTAGGCAAAGAACATGCCGCCCACCCAGATTAAAGCGGCCAGAAGGTGCAATGCAATGTTAACAGACATAGTCGACTCCGGTTCTGATTCGCGCGCATCTTACCGATTCGCAGACGATTTCTCACCCACTTTTTGAAACCATCAAAATGAAGATTCTGGCTTGCTGGTAGTCAGGCCACGGCTCAACGGACTCGAAATGACGCAGAGGCCTCAAAGACGCAGAGGACGCAGAGACTATTTTCAGATTTGGGTCGCAATATTCTGCGATTCAGTCGCAAGGTTACATAGAAACCATTGCGAAATATTTGTCTCGTGGCGAATCGAGAGCCGCGGTAGCGTTGTTAACGTCAGGCGAGATGTCTTGCCACCGAGCAAACACAGCATAAGATCTCAGCGTCCTTTGCGTCTCTGCGGCCTCCGCGTTCGTTACCAAGGTGTTGCATGGCGGAATAGAGACTCCCGGGCCACAATGTTGTAAAGTGAGCGCCCTTTTCAAGTTCTGAGCCCAAGAGGAAGCATCATGGCAGATTTCAAGATTGCACCGTCCATCCTGTCGGCCGATTTCGCGCGACTTGGTGAAGAAGTTGACAACGTGCTCAAAGCAGGGGCGGATATCGTTCACTTTGACGTGATGGACAATCACTATGTGCCCAACCTGACCATCGGTCCGCTGGTCTGTGACGCGTTGCGCAAGCACGGCGTTAGCGCACCGATCGATGTGCACTTGATGGTCAAGCCGGTTGACCGCATCATTCCGGACTTTGCCAAGGCGGGCGCCACCTATATTACCTTCCACCCGGAAGCGTCAGAGCACATCGATCGAAGCCTGCAATTGGTCAGAGACAGCGGCTGCAAGAGCGGTCTGGTGTTCAATCCGGCAACCCCGCTCAGCTATCTGGACTATGTACTCGACAAAGTTGACATGGTGCTGTTGATGTCGGTCAACCCTGGTTTCGGCGGCCAGTCATTTATTCCCGCCACGCTGGATAAACTGCGTGAAGCGCGCAAGATCATCGATGAATCCGGTCGCGATATCCGCCTGGAGATTGACGGCGGGGTCAAGGTGGACAATATTCGTGAGATTGCCGAGGCTGGTGCTGACACCTTCGTTGCCGGTTCCGCAATTTTCGGTGCCGGATCCGAAGGTGATCCCAATATTTACGACACCGTCGTTGGCAAGATGCGCGATCAGCTCGCACAGGTGGCCTGAGAGGCCAGTTGCAGGGGACAGGCGACATCGAGAAGCTTATCTGGAGACGCGCCGCGCATTGATTCCCGGGCGGCGAATGGTGCTGTCAAAGCATTGGCTCTCCCCGCATCTTTGGTTGATTGATTAATGAGAATGATGGATCCGCTGGTATTGCCGAGACCTGAAATGGTTCTGATCGATGTCGACGGGACCCTGGTCGATAGCGTGCCTGACCTGGCCTACTGTGTCGACGCGATGATGAGAGAGCTGGGTATGCCGGCACGCGGCGAACAAAGCGTGCGCCGATGGGTCGGAAACGGCGTCGAGCGCCTGGTCAAACGCGCTTTGCTCGATCGGCTCGAAGGCGAGCCGGACGAGGCATTGTTCGCCGAAGCATTGCCGGTATTCGAAGCGCTCTATCGGGAAAACACGTCGAAACGCAGTTGTCTGTACCCGGGCGTCAACGAAGCGCTCGACTTCCTTCGCAATACCGGAGTGCGCATGGGTTGTGTGACTAACAAGGCCAGCCAGTTCACGCTGCCGCTGCTGGGCGACCTTGGTGTCCGCGATTACTTCGAGATCGTCATCTGCGGAGACACGGTTGAACGCAAGAAGCCCGATCCGATGCCATTGCTGGAGGCGGCGAAGCAGTTGCGGACAGAGCCGCGATCCTCGTTGATGCTGGGTGATTCGATGAGCGACGTCAAGGCCGCGCGCGCCGCCGGTTTCCGTATCGTATGTATGTCCTATGGCTACAATCATGGCGAGGATATCCGTGACTATAATCCGGACGCCGTCATCGACTCTATGGTCGAGATCCAGTATATCGTCGCCTGGTAACTTTGGCGATTGTCATTTAAGATTCCCACATGAGTACGTTTTCCAGGCAGAAGGCACGAGCACGTAACCGCAGCTGGCGATGGTGAGCTGTGATGTTTTGCGCCCGTAAACTTTTGTACTGGAAAATGTTATGTCATCAATAGCCGATCAAGACGCACTCATAGAGAAGCTAAAACACAGCGACTGCAATCGTGTACCACTGGTACGCGAAGTACTCGCGGATCTGGACACTCCCCTCAGCACCTATCTCAAGCTCGCGAACGCGCCTTATTCTTATCTGTTCGAGTCGGTCCACGGTGGAGAAAAATGGGGACGTTACTCGATTATCGGGCTGCCTTGCCGAACCGTGATCAAGATCAACAAGCGCTCGGTCGTTACAGAAGTCGAAGGAAAGGTCGTCAGTGAGGAACAGGTCGAAGACCCACTGAACTGGATCGCCGAGTTTCAGCGGGCTTATCGCGTCTACGAACACGACAATCTGCCAAGATTCACCGGTGGTTTGGTCGGCTATTTCGGTTATGAGACCATTGCTTATATCGAGGCGCGGCTCGATCATGACGACAAGCCCGACCCATTGCGCACCCCGGATATTCTGTTGATGGTCTCGGATGAGGTCATTGTATTCGACAACCTTTCCGGCAAGTTGTATGTGGTGGTGCACGTGGATCCGCATCAGCACGATGCGCTGGCAGAGGGTCAGCAACGTCTGCGGGAAATCACCGCCGGCCTGCGCCAGCCGGTGCCAGATAAGCCCGTTCACGAAGCCAGAGCGATAGACGAGGCCGATTTCGTTTCCGGCTTCACCGAGCAGGGTTTCAAAACCGCGGTCGACAAAGCCAGGCAATACATCATCGACGGTGACATCATGCAGGTGGTGCTGTCGCAGCGTCTGACTGTCCCTTACCATGCCAGGCCTGTGGCGCTGTACCGGGCACTACGCAGTCTGAACCCGTCGCCGTATATGTATTACCTTGATCTGGGTGACCACTATGTCGTCGGTTCCTCGCCAGAAATTCTGGTGCATCTGGAAGATAATCGGGTAACGGTGCGCCCGATTGCCGGCACGCGTCCGCGTGGCAAGGACGAGACCGCTGATGCCGCGCTGGAACGCGAGCTGCTGGCTGATCCGAAAGAGCTGGCGGAGCATTTGATGCTGATCGATCTGGGCCGCAACGATGTTGGTCGTGTCAGCAAGACCGGCAGTGTCGAGCTAACCGAGAAGATGATTGTGGAGCGCTATTCGCACGTGATGCATATCGTCTCGAATGTGATTGGTCAGCTCAAAGACGGGATGGGTGCGATGGATGTGCTGCGCGCTACGTTTCCAGCTGGAACTGTCAGTGGCGCGCCGAAGATTCGCGCGATGGAAATCATCAACGAACTGGAGCCGGTAAAGCGCGGCATCTACTCGGGGGCGGTCGGATATCTGTCGTGGAACGGCAACATGGATACGGCGATCGCGATCCGTACCGCGGTGATCAAAGACGATCAGTTGTCGATCCAGGCGGGCGCCGGTATCGTCTACGACTCCGTGCCGGACAACGAATGGCTGGAAACGATGAACAAGGCCAGGGCCATCTTCAGAGCGGTGGCCTTGGCCGAGGCCGGCCTGGATGTGGGCTAAGTCGATGCTCTTGATCAGGCTGGCTGTGGCCGTATTGCTGCTGGGCGTTTTCACGCCGGCTCTCGCGTTGCAGGCATCACAGCAACTGGCCATCGTTGTCAATGAAGCCGACCCGATCAGCAAACGCATCGCGGACTACTACCAGATCAAGCGGGGTATACCGGATCAGAACGTGATCACGGTGAGCCTTCCTACACAGAAGAATAGCATCAGCCGCAAGGTGTTCGAGCGGGTTTATCAGCAGGTCAAACGCGACACGCCTCAGCATATTCAGTTTTATGCCTTGGCGTGGAGTCGGCCATTCAAAGTTGCCTGTATGTCGATCACCAGCGCGTTTGCGTTTGGTTTCGATGAAGCTTATTGCGCAAAAGGCTGCAACAGTACGCGCCAGAGCGCTTATTTCAATGCGTCCAGCCGCAAGCCCTATGCCGATCTCGGTATACGACCGACGATGCTGCTCGCTGGAGAATCGCTCGATCAGGTGCGTGACATGATCGATCGGGGCGTCGCAGCGGATGCGACCCTTCCAAAGGGTACCGTATATCTGGTCAGCACCAGCAACAAGGCAAGAAACGTACGAGCACAGTTTTATCCACTGGTTAAAGAAAAACTCGGTAAACGCATCAACATTCGAATCGAGCACACCGACGCGCTCACTGACAGAGAGGATGTGTTGTTCTATGTGACGGGCCTGAAAGAGGTGGAAGCGATCGACAGCAACCACTTCGTGAACGGTGCGATCGCCGATCATTTGACTTCTGCGGGTGGTGTATTGTTCGGCGGCCAGCAAATGAGTATCCTGCGCTGGCTCGAAGCCGGGGCGACCGCGAGCTACGGTACCGTCGTGGAGCCGTGCGCGTTTGTGCAGAAATTTCCCCATCCGGGTATCGTGATCGATC
>JARFQK010000385.1 GCA_029287815.1 Gammaproteobacteria bacterium | reverse complement strand
CGAGAAATAAGAATTTTCTCGAAAAGCTTCACGTGCATGCACATTGGAGAGGTGGATCTCGATGAATGGAATCTCCACGGCACTCAAGGCGTCGCGCAGTGCCACGCTGGTATGCGTAAACGCTGCCGGATTGATCAATATGAAGCGAACCCCCTGCAGCCTTGCCTGGTGAACCTGGTCGATCAGCTCTGCTTCCGAGTTGCTCTGAACAGAAGTCAGCGTGAAGCCGCGAGCCGAGGCCAGTTCTGTCAGTCGATGCTCGATGCTCTCCAGCGAATCCGCTCCGTAATGTTCGGGTTCTCGAACTCCCAGCAGATTCAAATTCGGGCCGTTGATGACGAGCAGATCAGGCATATGGTTGTTATTGTTAACTGCCACAGCGGTTGTTGTCGCCAATTGTGCATAAAACTGGCCTAACTGTCCACTATTCGTGAGATATGGCTGCGAACTTGCAGAATGTCCAGACTTGACCCGCTGTTCTCGCCAGGCCAGCCTGCTGCTCCCGTGATCCTGGTGAGAAATGCGGGCGTCAGAGGCTCAGGCCCAGCTCCCGCAGAATCGAGATCAATCTTTCCTCGCTGAGCTCGCCCGTGATGGTATGCGTGATGATGCCGTTTCTGTCGATGAAAGCAGTGTAAGGAAGGCCGCCAATGCTGTTGCCGTATTTTTTCGATAGCTCAATGGCTTCGACTTCGCCCGCCATGATCGGATAGTTGATTGACATTTCGTCGACGAATTCTGTCACGGCGTCCTGATCATCAACCGCGATCCCGACGATCTGAAAGCCATGGCTTTCAAGCTGTTGCTGGACTTCTATGAAATGAGGGATCTCCCTCAGGCAGGGCGGGCACCACGTGGCCCAGAAATTCAGCAGAATAACCTGGCCTTCCCAGTCGCTGATGTTGCGCATGTCGCCGTTGATATCGATCATCGCGAATTCCGGCCGGGTGCTGCCGACTGCCGCACTGGACGCGGCCTCAATCGCGGTGCTCCGGGGGTCGGTATCGCTTTCCGGGGTCAGATAACGTTGCAGCATGAAGCCGGCTACACCGGCAACGACGAGAGCTAAGGCAAAAATGACGGTTCGCTTCATTTCAATATCCCACTTCGCATCACTGACCTCAATCTCGCAACGCAAGTTCGACGTGGGCGCGGAACTCGTCGGCCGGGACAAAACCAAACAGGCGGAAATTCCTGCGCTCATTGCCATCCTTGTCGAAGAACATAATTGCGGGTGGGCCGACAATGCCGAAGTGTTTGGTGAGTGCTTTATCTTGCGCGTCATTAGGCGTCACGTCAGCCTTCAGCAACACGCTGTCGGCAAGGGCCTGCTGAACGGCTGGATCGGAGAAGGTAAAAGCTTCCATCTCCTTACACGATACGCACCAATCGGCATAAAAGTCCAGCATCACGGTCTTGCGCTGCGCTGTGGCTGCAGCGAGCGCCGCGTTGAAGCCGTCCAGCCCTTTGATTTGCTCGAACGGCAGGTGCGCGCTCTGTTCGACGGTGGTGCCGCCAGAAATCGCGATGCCCTTGAGTGGATTGAACACGTTGCGGCCGCCGGAGGCCAATCCAATCATCAGGATGATACCGTAGACCAGGAGCAGCAGGCCAATGCCTTTCCACAGCTTGCGCCAGCCGGAGGCACCTTCCGGCAGCTTGTCGAGAGCGCCCATGTAGACCGCAGAGACGATCAGCAAAGCCGCCCACAAGGCCATCGTCAGCACGGGCGGTGCGACGCGCTCCAGCATCCAGATGCCCAACGCAAGCAGTAGCACACCGAATACCGCCTTGACCGCATCCATCCAGGGCCCAGCTTTAGGTAGCAGCTTGCCGGCAGACGCACCGATTGCCAGCAATGGAGCGCCCATGCCCATGCTGAGTGCGAACAGCGCGAGCCCGCCGAGCACTGCATCACCGGTTTCAGCAATAAAGATCAAAACGCCGACCAGCGGCGCGGTCACGCACGGGCCAACGATCAGCGCCGACAAAAAGCCCATTACAGCGACACCGGTCAGCGTGCCGCCTTGCTGGCTGTTGCTGATCTGGGTGAGCTTGCTCTGAATCGAGGCTGGCACCTGCAATTCATAGAAGCCAAACATCGAGAACGACAGGGCAATAAAGATCGCAACGAAAGCGCTGATGATCCAAGGGTCCTGGAACCATGCCTGGATGTTCTCGCCCGACAGACCAACCAGAACCCCGACAACGGTGTAGGTCAGCGCCATCGCCAGCACGTAAATCAGCGACAGCATAAATGTGCTTCGCATAGTCTGGTTTTCGCCCTGACCAACAATGATGCCCATCAGGATGGGAATCATCGGAAATACACACGGGGTCAATGCCAATAATAGCCCGAAACCGAAGAACGCCAGCACAATCAGCCAGGTGTTGCCTTGTCTCAACTTGTCGGCGATGCGATCTTGTTCCGATACCACAGCAGCATCTGTGACATTCGATGCGCTTTGGGCCGGTGGTTCGGCCTGGGCCGTGCCGATCACCTCGGGTAAACGCAGTTTGACCTCGCGCGTTTGTGGTGGATAACAGATCCCGGAGATCTCCGAGCAGCCTTGATACTTGACCTTGAAAACCGCCTCTTCGACGCCATCAGTAGCGATGATCGGTAATGCGACCTCTGCCTGATCGTGATAGACGTAGAGCAGCTTGTTGAATATCGCGTCGTGCTTTTCCTCGCCGGGTGACATCTCTAGCGGGGCAGTCTTGATGCCATCCATGGTAGAGACGATGTCCATCTTGTCCTGGTAGAGGTAATGACCCTCCGCGATTACCCAGCGCGCAATGACGCGATCGGATTCGAATTCGGTACTCAGCTGGAATGCCTCGTCGACCTCGAGGATATCATCGTCGCCGCCGAGCCCAAGATCATCGAGGAAATCATCGACGGCCAGTACGGGTTGTGAGATCCAGAAGGTTGCCACTGCCAGCAGCAAGGCTAGAAATTGGTTTTTTATGCGCTTCATGACTTGTTTTATGACAAAGTAGGGGTTAGTTAGATCCGTTGGTTAGACTGCCCGCTGCGCGGTCGCTCAGTGCACGGAATATTAACAGAGTAAAATCATTATGTTACGAATTTGGCCGCTTCTCTTTATCGTCGTGCCACTGGTTGAGTTGTATCTCATTATAGAAGTTGGTGGCGTTATTGGCGCTTTGTGGACCGTATTGCTGGTCCTGTTGACTGCCGTGATCGGCGTGAGTTTGCTCAGGATTCAGGGCTTTAGTACGCTTAATCGGGCACGCCAGAATATGGCGATGGGCACCCTGCCGGCGATGGAAATGATGGAGGGCGTCATGCTGGCGATCGGTGGCGCCTTGTTGATCACGCCCGGATTCATGACCGACACGTTCGGTTTCATGTGTATGCTACCCGTGACCCGACGGGCGATGATACGCTATTTGTTGAGTCACTCCTCGGTCCATGTGCAGGGCTTCCACCGTCAGTCGCCGTATGAGTACCATTCCGGCTTTCGCGAGCAGTCGAACGAGCGAGGGCGCACGATCGAGGGTGAATTCCATCGCGATGACTGAGCCGCGTTTCTGTGGCCGTTTTTCGGTTTGTTCGAGGAATACGATCGACCCGCGCACAAAAATTCCATATCAGGCCTTGTAATTCTTTTTCGCGACCCCACTGTTTCTGGCATTCATGGCAACAGACGCCTCTGCAGAGCAGAAAGGGTCTTGACTGTGATACTTTCGTCGTTATCATTAGCACTCACTTGGTTAGAGTGCTAATTTTTGAAGAGGATATAACTCAATGAATATACGTCCCTTACACGACCGTGTTGTGGTCAAGCGTATGGAAGAAGAGCGTACCAGTGCTGGCGGGATTGTGATCCCCGATTCGGCAGCAGAAAAACCCCAGCGCGGAGAAATTGTGGCTGTGGGCAACGGAAAGCTTACAGACAGTGGTGAAGTCCGCGCACTGGATGTGAAAGTCGGTGATCAGGTTCTGTTCGGAAAGTATTCCGGTACAGAAATCAAAGTGGATGGTGAAGACGTGCTGATCATGAAGGAAGAAGACATCCTGGGTGTTCTTGCAGCGTAATTTAAATCAGAGAGAGTGAAGAGGAAAACATAATGTCAGCTAAAGACGTAAGATTTAGTGATGACGCCCGCAGTCATATGATCAAAGGTGTCAACACGCTCGCTAACGCGGTCAAGGTCACACTGGGTCCTAAAGGCCGCAATGTCGTTCTGGAAAAAGCCTTCGGGGCGCCGACCGTGACCAAAGACGGCGTTTCGGTAGCAAAGGAAATCGAGCTTGAAGACAAGTTTGAGAATATGGGCGCGCAGATGGTCAAGGAGGTTTCGTCGCAGACTTCTGATGTCGCTGGCGACGGCACCACAACCGCGACGGTGTTGGCCCAGGGCATCGTGCGCGAGGGTATGAAGTCGGTCGCTGCCGGCATGAATCCAATGGACCTGAAGCGGGGCGTCGACAAGGCCGTGCTCGCGGCCGTTGAATCACTGCAGAGCCAGTCCAAACCCTGTGACAGCAGTGAGGCCATAGCCCAGGTCGGCACCATTTCGGCCAACTCGGACAGCGCTGTTGGCAAGATTATCGCCGATGCGATGGACAAGGTAGGTAAGGAAGGCGTCATCACCGTCGAGGAAGGTACCTCGCTGGCTGATGAGCTGGACATCGTCGAGGGAATGCAGTTCGATCGCGGCTACTTGTCCCCTTATTTTGTCAACAATCAGGACAACATGAGTGCCGAGCTCGAAGACCCGTACATCCTTTTGTTCGACAAGAAGGTCTCCAACATTCGAGATCTGCTGCCGGTGCTGGAGAATGTCGCTAAGGCCGGCAAGCCGCTGCTGATTATCGCCGAGGATGTCGAAGGCGAAGCGTTGGCGACACTGGTGGTCAACAGCATGCGTGGCATCGTAAAGGTTGCAGCCGTCAAGGCGCCAGGCTTCGGTGATCGCCGCAAAGCCATGCTCGAGGACATCGCTGTTCTTACCGGTGGCACCGTGATCTCTGAGGAAGTGGGTCTGTCGCTGGAAAAAGCAACGCTCGAGGATTTGGGTAATGCCAAGCGTGTGACGGTCAGCAAAGAGAACACGACACTGGTCGACGGTGCGGGCCAACCTTCTGATATCGAAGGGCGTGTCGCGCAGATCCGCGTGCAGATCGAAGAAGCCACGTCCGACTACGATCGCGAAAAACTTCAGGAGCGCGTGGCCAAACTGGCTGGCGGCGTTGCCGTTATCAAGGTCGGTGCAGCGACTGAAGTTGAAATGAAAGAGAAAAAGGCGCGTGTCGAAGACGCGTTACACGCGACCCGCGCCGCTGTCGAAGAGGGAATTGTGCCTGGCGGTGGCGTAGCGCTTGTCCGTGCTATTCAGGCGATCAAGGATCTGAAGGGTGAAAATCACGATCAGGACATCGGTATCAGTATCGCGCTGCGTGCGATGGAAGATCCGCTGCGCCAGATCGTGACCAATGCCGGTGACGAAGCCTCGGTTGTGCTTGCCAAAGTGGCTGATGGTGAAGGTAACTTTGGTTACAATGCCGCGACTGGCGAGTATGGTGACATGGTGCAGATGGGTATCCTTGACCCGACCAAGGTCACCCGTTCGGCGCTGCAGAACGCGTCTTCGGTTGCGGGCCTGCTGATCACAACCGAGTGTATGGTTGCGGAGCTGCCGAAGGAAGAAGCGCCTGCAGGTGCACCCGACATGGGCGGTATGGGCGGCATGATGTAAGTTGCTCCAGCCGAGCCGTTAGAGCAGAAGCCCCGTTGTAAACAGCGGGGCTTTTTTTTTTGGCATTTGTCGGCTTGGGTCTTCCAGCCCACATGTGATGCGCTCATTGATGGTCGATCAGCGCTTGCAGAAAATCAGTATATTGAGGCTGGTGCCATTCGCGCCCGCCAAT